>JACMIM010000786.1 GCA_014381165.1 Roseiflexaceae bacterium | reverse complement strand
CACTGGTCACCTGGCGCAGCCGGTTGACCACCTTGGCCTCGATCTGGCGGATCATCTCGACATCACGGAAATGAACCTTGCGAATGTACACCGAGCCAAGCCGGTAGCCCCACTCCTGCGACTTCGCCGTGACTTCGTCGCGCACTGCCATCGACATCGGGTGGCGGTTCTCCAGCATGTCGGCCAGCGGCATGTTGCTGAGTGTGCGCACGACTGCGTTCGAGACATTCGCCGCCAGCGAGCCGCGCGGGTCGGCGTTCTTGAACAGGTAGGAGACCGGATTACTCACGACCATCTCATACCAGACACCGATACCCATCGGCGCGCCTTCCTCGGAGTTGACCGCCTGCGAGCGCAGGTAGACCTGGTCGAGCCGCATGTCGATCACGCTACAGCGGCCAAACCAGTTGATGATAAACGCCGCTGGGCCAAGCTTGAACGGCAGAATGTACATCCCCGGCTCGTCCAGCACCGCCAGCACCCGGCCAAACAGCACATACACATGCGCCGTGCCCTCGCCAACGATCGTGTACAAGCCAAACAGCCGCGCGATCGCCAGTATGATTGGCACGCCAATAAAGCCGCCGATAAACGCAAGCAGAAAGCCCGTGATAAAGAGTGGCATTAGTTCACCTCCAGGAATGCGCGACCGGCGTGCTTGTACAGCTGGAGCCGCACATTGCGCAGGTAATTGTTAATCGACTCCGGCCCGCCATTGTGCTTGAGCGCCGTGAGCTGGTCGGCCAATGCGTTGAGCGGCTCGACCTCGGCCAGCGCCTTCAGCGTTTCGATCTCGACCGCCCGGCGCGATTGAACGATTTTCTGATCAGCTGAGGCTTGGGCCAGCGAGATGTCCGACGACACATGATTATGGGCAGTGTTGATCGCGGCCAGCGCCGATTCCACATCGTGGGGCGGGTCGATGCCTGTAATCAACGAGGCGTCAAAGGTAATGCCATAGCGCGCCTCCGAGGACAGGCACTCACGATCCATCAACTCGTTCAAATCGCGCAGATTCTTGCGCAGATCGTTGATCGAGACGCCAATATTGATGATTTGCTCCTCGTCGCCATCCAACAACGGCTTGCGCGGGGCTTCGAAGTTGGCGATCCGCTCGCGCAACAGTGAAACGAAGTAGCCCATCACATGAACGATCGGGCGCTTGACGCCAAAGAAGTAGGCATACAGATTGCGCTCGCAGACCCGATAGCGAATCTGGCCTTGCAAACCAATATTGAGCTGATCCTTGGTGACCGCCTCTAACGACTGGCCATTCTGATTGGCGCGTGGGTCCTCCGGGTCGATCGCCATGTTCACCGTCTGTGTGGCGATCGAGGCTTTGTAGATGCGCTCCCATGGCCACTTGAAGTAGGGGCCACCGGGCGGAATCACGCGCACCTGCGGGTAGTCGTACCGGTCGCGCTCCTCGGGGCGCAGGTACTCGGCGAACGGGTCTTCTAGTGTCGATTTCTGTAGCCGCTCGGCGCGGCCAAAGACGGTTTTGACCGCGCGTTCGTTCTGATCCACGGTGTAGATGCCGGCGGCGAGATAGCGCACCAGAAACCACACGACGAAGCCAAACAGCAGGCCGAAGAGAAACGTTGTCATAGCACCTCCTTGATTGAGATACAGCGTTCGCGCTGGGATGAATATCACCTATCATACGTCTTGCAACTATCTACGTGCAAGGGCTAATTTCGTTGCAGCGGCATAGCAAAAGCCCACTGGACGAATCCAGCGGGCTTTCACTCTGGGGTTTTGGTCGGGGCGAGAGGATTCGAACCTCCGGCCTCAGCGTCCCGAACGCTGCGCTCTACCAGGCTGAGCCACGCCCCGACACAGTCAACTTCACAAACGAGAACTGTGGTGCCGAAGGTGGGAGTCGAACCCACATGGAGTTGCCCCCGCGGGTTTTTGAGACCCGTGCGTCTGCCATTCCGCCACTCCGGCGCTGCCATGTTGCTTACAGCGGCGACAACACCATCAGATTATAGCCCAGGGCTAGGCGAATGTCAAATTGGCGCTGGCCTTGACATCGATCTGTCAAACGTTTATCATACCAGCACTTGAGGCTACAGTGCGCATTTTGTCGCTCCAGAGCGGTATCGACGTGCCACGTTGGGTTCGGCCTCGCCAACTATTACGTTTCAGGAGTGACAGATTCATGTCGATTCGCGTCTCCTCTTTTGCCGCTGTCGCATTGCTAGTAGCCATGCTGCTGGCAGGCTGCGGCGGCCCTGGCGTGCCCCTGACTGGCACGGTCGTCGATACATACACCGGCAAGCCAGTTTCGGCAGCCCAGGTGCAAGTTGGCCGCAACACCGTTACCGCCGATGCCAGCGGTATGTTCTCGATCGCCAGCTGGAGCACGGCCGATGCGCTTCAGGTCAGCGCCGCAGGCTATGAACCTGTTACAATCGCGCTGGAAGGCCAGCAGCAGCTAGCCAACCCCACGCCTCCAGCAGCGAGCGTGGAAACCAGCATCCGCCCAAATACACTGAGCGGTACGCTGACCGACACCTACACCGGCCAGCCGCTGGCCGGCGCACTGGTCAAGGCCACCACTGCGATCAGCGCCACCAGCGGGGCCGACGGTCGCTATACACTGGCTGGCCTGCCTGAAAACTTCGAACTGGCAATCACTGCCGCCGACTACGCGCCGCTGGCCGAGACGATCAGCCGTGTGACCAGCTTCGACGCCCAACTGCGGCCAAACAGCGTTGTCGGCACAGTCACCGACCAGTACACCGGCCAGCCGCTGCCGAATGTCGCCGTCAAGGCTGGCGACGCGACGGCAACTACCGGCGCGGACGGCACCTACAAGCTGGGCAATCTTGCCGCAGACGCAACCGTTGAGATCAGCGCCGCAGGCTACTCCAGCTTAACTCAGCCGATCGAGCAGCTAACAACTATCGACGCGACCCTGCGCCCGGATGTGCTGTCCGGCACGCTGGTGGACGCGAACACCGGCAAGCCGATCGCGTTTGCCACAGTCTTCGCCGGCACGGCGATCGGTGCCAACGATGTCGCGACGACGCGGATCGACAATGTCGCCGATGGCAGCTTCACGATCGAAGGCCTACCTGAGCGCGGCGTGCTGTATGTGCTGGCCCCCGGCTACAAGCGCGCCGAGTTCGAGATCAGCCCTGGTGTGGTGCCGACCGAACTCAAGCTGGAGCCGATTCAGGTCAAAGCCTGGTATGTCACCGCCGCTGTTGGCACACGCACCGAGTACCTGTTCGATGAATATTTTAGTATGATCGACAAGACCGAACTCAACGCGGTTGTGATCGACCTCAAGTCCGACCTGCGCGACGATCTGGGCCTGGTTTACTATGATTCGCAAGCGCCCATGGTCAAGGAGCTTGGCACCGCCCGCGATTACATGGATATCAAGGCGATCGTGGCCGAGGCCAAAAAGCGCGGCATCTACACAGTCGCCCGCATCCAGCTGTTCTCGCACGATAACGCCCTGGCCGATGTACGGCCCGAGTGGGGCGTCAAGGACAAAAAGACCGGCGAGGTCTACGCCGATTACCCTGGCCCTGGCATTCGCTACGCCTACCTCGACCCAACCAACAAGAATGTCTGGGAGTACAACATTCAGCTTGGTGAGGAGGCCGCGCAACTCGGTTTCGACGAGGTCAACTACGATTACATCCGCTTCACCGACTGGTCGGGCGACCTTCAGGGCTTTACCGACCGCCTGGAGTTTTCCGAGCCGGTCGATCCGAAAAGCGACCCCGACAAGCCGTTCCAGGTCATCAATGGCTTTCTAGCCGAGGCGCACCCGCGTGTAAACAAGGCCGGCGCGTTCTTCTCGATCGACTTCTTTGGCCGCACCGTGCTGAAGCGCTCGCTGCCGATCGGCCAGGATATCGCTACCGCCGCCGAGCACAGCGACTATATCTCGCCAATGATCTATCCCTCGCTGTTCTGGGGCGGCTACCTCGATCTAGATCTGCCAGCAGCCGAACCCTACAAGGTCATCTTTGGCAGCTTGGAATCGGCGGCCCCGCTCTTCGCAGGCAAGCGCGCCCAGAACCGACCATGGCTCCAAGACCACACCGACCCCTGGCAGGCCAGGGTGGTCGAGTATGGCCCCGCCGAGGTGCGCGCCCAGATCGACGCCACCGAAACCTTTGACCCAGCCATGGGATGGATGCTATACAACTCGGCCAATGCCTACCACGACGAAGCGGTGAAGCCTGAGTAGAAAAAGCTATCGGCCTGTCAGCTATCAGCTATCGTCCACACAACGGTGGGCCTAGCCGATAGCCGACAGCAGACAAGCTGTTTGCTAACGGAGTTCTTATGCGACGAACCCTGCTGTTGTCTGTCTTCGCTGCCCTGTTGCTCGCCCCCGCCCCACGCGCAACTGCGCAGGCCCCAGTTCAGCGCGGAAATATTCGCTTCAGCACGGTCGTCGAGTGGCAGGGCGGCCTGGCGCAGGGCGTCCAGATCATCAATAATGATGACGGCGAGCTCCGCCTGACCGATAATCAGATCGAGGGCTTGTACACGACTGGCCTGTCCAAGCTGCCGTTTGCTGCCAACGCGCTTGGCGCGGTCTGGCAGGCCACTGTGCCCGCCGAGGCCGAATTGCGGCTGGAGGCGCGCGGCGGCCCTAGCCCCGAACAGCTTGGCGCATGGCAACCGCTGCTTGGCGGCGACGCCCGCTCGCAAAGCGTCGACGGCGCATTTGCCTCGGAGTCGGTGATCGCGCTGCCTGCGGGCAGCCAGTATGTGCAGCTGCGCGCGACGCTCAAAGCCAGGGCGGTCAACGCCTCACCAGTGGTCGGCGATATCACGCTCAGCTACTTCGATGCCAGCGCTGGGCCGGCGCTTGGCCCAGGGCTAGCCAGGGTACCAGCGCCGTTCGGCCCAGCCACACTGACCGCAGCGCCGCAAATCATCCCACGCGCCGTCTGGAGCAGTAGCAGCGGCGGCGCAACAATTGACCGCCAGGCCCCGCGCGGCATTATTCTGCATCAGCTGGGCGACGAATCGTTGGCCGAGAACCCACTGCCATTTCTACGCGCGCTGGCCTCGTATCAAAGCGAGGTGCTGGGCTGGAACGACCTGGCCTACCACTTTGTAATCGATAGCACAGGTACTATTTTGGAAGGGCACGCTGGTGGCCCCTCGGCGGCTATCCCGCGCTTTGCCAATGGCGATGATGCAGTCCATGTTGCCCTGATCGGCAATGGCGCAGCCAGTGTGGCCCAGCAGAGCGCCCTAAGCGGCCTGTTGGCCTGGCTTGGCGAAAGCTACAACATTCCGCCACTTGGCCAGCACACCACCGCTAGCAGCAGCACGGCCCGCCCGAACATCTCTGGCCACGGCGAGATTGTCGTTGGCGCTGGCGACCCCTCGGCGGCGCTGACCGCGCAGATCGCCGGGCTGCGCCAGGCTGCCGACGCCAGCACGGTGCGCTCGCGCTGGTACTTCGCCGAAGGCAACCCATTCAATTATGCCGAGCGGCTGTCGGTGCTGAACACCAGCGCCAGCCCAGCCAGCGTGCGCTTTCGGCTGCTGCGCAACCCCGGCCCCGCCGAGGAGCGCACGGTAACAGTAGAGGGCAATGGCCGCTTCGACCTGCTGGTCAACAGCGTGTTCAGCGACACCACCGACGCCCCGGCGATCGTGGAGGCCAACCAGACGATCATCGCCGAGCGCTTTATGGACTTCCAAACCGACATCACGGCCAGCCCAGGCGTACAGCAGCCCCAGCGGGTCTGGTACTTCGCCGAAGGCTCGACCGATGGCGATTTCAAGACCTACATTGTACTGTTCAACCCGCAAAGCAGCCCGGCCACCGCTACGCTGACCTATATGAAAGGCGATGGCACCACGGCTGAACAGCGGGTCGAGATTCCAGCATTGCAGCGCACTGTTGTTGCGGTCAACAATGCACTGCCCGGCGTGGGCTTTGGTACGCGCGTAATCGCCAGCCAGCCGATCGTGGCCGAGCGCACCATGATCTTCGGCTCTGGCAGCAGCAGCAACACTGGCGGCGTCCACAGCTCACCGGGCGTCGGGACACTGGCGCGGCGCTGGTTCTTCGCCGAAGGCACCACCGAGCCGCCCTTCACCATGGCCGTGCTGGTGCTCAACCCGAACGCGCAACCAGCCAATGTTGCCGTGACGTTTTCGAATGTCGATGGCGTCTCACTCACGCGGCGCTACGCCGTCCCGCCGGCCTCGCGGCTAGCGATCAATGTCAACGAATTCGTGCCGCAACTCGGCGTGGCGACCGTGATCGAGAGCGACCGCCCGGTCGCCGCCGAGCGCTCGCTGTACTGGCGCAACGGCAGTGTCGGCACGGTCACGGCGGGCACCACCACCACCGCCTTCACCTGGCGCTTTGCCGACGGACGCACGAGCAATGGCTTTCAGCAATACCTGCTGTTCAACAACCCCAACCGTAACCAGGCGCGTGTAACCGTCGACTTCGTGCTGGCGAACGGCAGCCTGGGACAGCAGAGCGTGGTTATGCCTGGCAGCTCGCGCTACACCCTGCCAGTTCACGAGTTCTACCCCAACCAAAACGCGATTTCGGCAACTGTGCGCTCGACCCAGCCGATTATCGCCGAGCGCTCGCTGTACCCCGGCGCACCCACGGCCAGCGACAATCGCGGCGGCGCGACAAGCTTTGGCGTGCCGGGGAAGTAGCTGCAAAGGCTGAGGGCTAAGGGCTAAGGGCTGATACCCTACGGAACTTCAGCCCTCAGCCCTTAGCCCTCAGCCCTTAACCCTCAGCCCTTGCCCCGATTTCTGCTTGCCGCTATTCCCCTGATCTGCTACACTGTAGTTACAAAGAAACCTCAGACAGTATTATTATTCGGCACACGGGATGTTTGTCCTGCGCCGTTGATCGCTATTCGCCGCACAAGAACGTTGAGGTGTCAGGTGAGCAGAACACGTCAGCAGCATTCCCCAGTTGCCGATCATAGCTTGTTTGTTCTCTACCGCTGGCTTGCCTGGCTTGTGGCGGGCGTTGCTATTATCGCCGGGCGTTCGGCACCGAATGATGTGCTGCTGCTTGTCATTGTCGTTCTGGCAAATCTGATCGCGACCTTCGCCGCACAGCAGTATGTGCGCGTAGTGCGAAAAACGCCAGCGTTGCTCAGCCTCGATATCGTCTTCTGCGCGATTGTGCTGTATGCCAGCGGCGGCTGGGCTGGGCCATTTGCACTGTATAGCCTGAGCGGGCTGGTGCTACCGGCACTCCTGTTCGGCTGGTACGGCGGGCTGATGTCCGGCCTGGTCGTGGTCTCGCTGCATCTGGCAATGCTGGCGGTGAATGGCATCCTGCCCACACAACTGGTCGAGCAGGGGCGGCAGGCCGAGCTGACCATTGCACTGGTGGCGGCCCCGCTGTTTGGCTGCTTTTTCCCGACTGTGATCGAGATTGTTCGGCGCACCATGGCGCAGCGCCAAACGCCGCCCCGCCCCGGTTCGCCGCTCGATGAGCCACGGCTCGGTCGCAGCGATGAGCCAGATAACGACCGCCGCTTTGTGCCACGAACCCGCGAACAAGAGCGCCGACCCCAGGCCCTGCCCGAACTGCTTGCGCCGCGTACAACTGTGCGCACGGTCGAGCCAAACACCGAAGAACTCCGGCGGGCCTTGTGCATGCCTTTTACCCAGGATCAGAACGAGCTGCCAGCCATGATCGACACATTGGCCACGCGCTTCACCACCCAATGTGCGATCGAGGCCCAAGTCATTCGGCTGGGCAGGCCGCGCCCAGTTGCGCACGCGCAGCAGGCCGTTCTGGTGCGCCTGCTCCAAGAATCACTACTGAATGTCAAGCAGCACGCCCACGCCTCGAAAGTCGAGCTAACGCTGCGCTTCGACACGCTCTCGGTGGCGTTGCTCGTGCAGGATAATGGCGTCGGCCTGCTCGA
Source organism: Roseiflexaceae bacterium (assembly GCA_014381165.1). Classification (GTDB taxonomy): domain Bacteria; phylum Chloroflexota; class Chloroflexia; order Chloroflexales; family Roseiflexaceae; genus JACMIM01. The sequence continues at coordinate 2,259 of JACMIM010000786.1, read as the reverse complement.
CGGCACGCACGAACGCCCTGGCCTCCACGCCCTGCGCGCCATGCATTATCGGCTGGCCGAACTCGGCGGCAAGCTTGATGTGTTTGAAACCAGCGCTGGCGGCGTGACCGTCCGCGCCACCGCACCGCTCGACTAAAGTTTTGAAACATGCTACGAAGGCGCGCAGGCACGAAGACCATCAGTTCTTCGTGCCTTCGTAGCAACAAGAGTTTGGCAACTCGCAGATACGCAGGGGTGTGGCGTAAACTCTTGCGCCACCACCACGGCCACCGGATGCATCCGGCGTCTGCTATGCCCAAACGCGCTGAAGCGCGTTCAACCGTGTCCAACGCGCTTCAGCGCGTTTTGCATCGCAGCAGCGGGTTTGAACCCGCCTGCGCCCGTGGCGCACGCAAAACAATACGTCACACCCATGATGTTCGAGCGACTGTGTGGTGTATGATACCAACTCGCGTTCTCGCATACGGTCTCATGTCGTAACCCCCAGCGCCGCGCGGCTGAAGCCGCTGGCTGGGAATACGAAGCCCGCCGCTGCGGGCTGAAACGATGTTCAACTTCCTGCAAAGCTCTATACTGGAACGTGGGTTGGTATGAGAGGAGAACATGTCCTATGAATCATGCCTGCTATTGGTTGCTCGACTCAGTTATTGAGAACCCGTTTCCTGTACACTGGCTCAATCCTTCTTATGAAGATTTAAGCATGGCGTTCAATAGAAAACATCATGGCCTTTCGCTGTCAGAAGTAGAGGAATCATTTTCAGAGTTATGTGAAAAAAGGTACTTGGGCGTGTATATAGGTCGACATTTTAGTGAATACGATCAGACACCTTTATTTCCTTCTATGTTGGAGATACGTTCGGCATTGCGTGGTGAAACAATGATGCATTATGTGGTTACTCCTGAAGGTGGTAAACAATGGGAGGCTCTTTCTCCGCCGGAATGGCAGAAATATAGTGTGACAGGCGGTACCCCAATGTGTATTGTTGCTGGTGACAAGGCAATTTTAGAAGAACTGTTGCTGTTAGAATCATATATAGCCCCCTCTTATGAGATAGTTTCTGAGTCCGTTAGAAAGAGTACAATTAAACCGTGGCGGGCTACTTATTGGAAGACAGTTGCAGTAGGGTACTCTGCCTGTTTTGAAACCGTAAAGAACGTGTCTACAACGAAAGATACATCAATGGAGGCATATAATCGTTGGTCGGAGATATTAAATTGGTATGAGCAACCTGATGTTTGACTGTGTTGCCAACAAGGTAGACGCACCAACGCCCCGAAACGCAAAAGCGTTTCGGGGCGTCGCAACGCCACCACCAATGGTTGCTTCCGGCAAGCTCCTGACTCTAAACTAAGCTTTGCAATGTGCTTTCGAAGATCGTCAGCGCTTCGTCGGCCTGGGCCTCGGTCAGCACCAGCGGCGGGCACAGCCGCACCGTGGATGCGCCGCAGGTCAGCACCAGCATGCCGCGCTTGAACGATTCTTCCATCATCGCGTTGGCCAGCGCTTTGTCGTACTCCTTGGTGCCGCGATCCTTGACGAAGTCGATGCCCAGCATCAGGCCGCGCCCGCGCACATCGCCAATCACCTCGTAGCGCTCTTTCAGCGCCAGCAGGCCGTTCATGAGGTAGTCGCCCACGCGCGCGGCATTGGCCGTCAGCTCATGCTCGACCAAGTCGAGCACTTCGTAGGCTGCCGCGCAGACCAGTGCATTGCCACCGTAGGTATTGCCATGCGCGCCGGGCTGCCAACGCTCCATCAAATCGCGCCGGGCGATCATCGCGCCGATCGGCACGCCGCCGCCCAGGCCCTTGGCCGAGGCGACGATATCTGGCACCACGCCGGCCTTGGCCCGCCCACAAGCCGAGCAGCTGCCGTCGCCACATGTTGTGGCCGCGCACTCGTGCTCGAACGCCCACATCTTACCAGTGCGCCCCACGCCGGATTGCACTTCGTCGAAGATCAGCAGAATGCCGTGGCGGTCGCAGATCTCGCGCAAGCCGCAGAGAAAGCCCTGGGCCGGCACGATATAGCCGCCCTCGCCCTGGATTGGCTCGACCAGAATCGCCGCCACATCCTCGGGCGGGCAAATCGTGCTGAATAGCGTCTTCTCGATATAATCGAGGCAGACCTGGGCCACATCCTCGGGCGCAACATTGAATGGCGTGCGGTAGGGGTTGGCGAAGAAGCCGTGAAAGCTGCCGGGCAGCATCGGGAAGAAGCCGCGGCGCTGGGATGGCTTGGACGACGTGACCGAGAGT
>JACMIM010000785.1 GCA_014381165.1 Roseiflexaceae bacterium | reverse complement strand
TGGGCTTTGCCGCCTTGATGCTCAAACGCTTGATCTCTTTCACGGCCGAAGGCGCATACCAGGCGCTAGAATACGCTGAACCCCTGCCCCACCTGTTTGGCACCGATCACCAAGAGTATCCCCGCCATCATCACCGAGTTGTTCTGAAGCAGCCACTCTTTCGCCTGATTCAGCGTTTTTTCGGCGCTTGCGCCCGCAATTAGCACATAAATCATTATTCCAACGATGGTAATGCTCGCAAGCAGAATAAATACGACTGTCACAATGATGGTCGCGGCCGCATCCATATGAGCGCCGGCAATGGTAAGTATCGCGGAGACAGTGAGCAGTAAACTCTTGGGATTAACTGCCGAAAGCAGCGCACCCAGCCCCAACGCGCCACCCGGCTTGATTGAATCGAGCGTCGCCATCCATTTAGGTGTCGCAGCCGGCTCTCCCGCCTTGGGGCGTTTTTGCCAATAGCGATAGGCAAGAAACAACAGCCCAAGCCCGAACAACAGAGAAACCCACTTGATACCCGTGTCCACCGTATCTTGGCCCACAGAAGAATTGCCCGCGTTGGCGAGCGCGAGCACGATCGCCGCAACGATGGTGAGACCGAGCAGCCAACCAAGCGTAAACAGCAGACTATTCGTGCGCGCTTCCTTCGTGAACAAGATCAGGATGATACCAACTATCGGGAACGGGGAAAACGCAATCACAACTGCTTCGGGCAGAACCTGGCCAATGACACTAAACATCGATGTGCCCTTTCTCGCAAGAATGCTACAGCTGTGTTCCGACCGTTCGATGCGCCCCTACGCGACCGGCGTGAGTTCTGGCAAGGATTGGGCAGAAAGCGAGATCATTCTTAGACGGTAGGGCGGCTGGCAACCGCCACGCCCGCGTCGTGCAATGCTTCCAGCGCATAGCGACGCAGCACGCGCGCCACCCGCCATTGTGAACCCGGCGCGACCTTCGCGCGCAAGCGTACCGTAACCGCCCAGGCGCTGAATTGATTCCAGCCCAAAATTTCGGGCGGCTCCGCGAGAGCGTCAGTAATCTCCACATCTTCGATCGCCCGCGTCATGGCATCGGCGAGCGCCGCGACCGCTTTGTCCACGTCGGCGTCGAAGGCCAGATTGATCTCGACCAGCGCACGCGACCAATCGCGCGTTTTGTTGGCTACAGCGCGCACGTCGCCATTGGACACGATATGCAGGTCGCCATTTTCTTCGCGCAGGTTCGTGCGGCGCAACGTAATTTTTTCGACATCCCCGTTGACGCCATTGACCGTGATGTTGTCGCCGACGCGGTACTGATCTTCCAACAGGATGATCATCCCGCCCAGCACGTCCTTGATCAAGGTTTGCGCGCCCAGCGACACAGCCAGGCCCAGAATACCGGCAGCGGTGAGCATGGGGCCGATCGGAATGCCGACCGTCGAAAGCCCAACCAATACGGTACTGCTTACGAGCGCCGCTTTTGCGGTATAGCTGCCAGTGCGAAGCAGCGTTCCCAGCCGTGCGCTACGATCCTCGTCGTCTGCGTAGGTCTGTCTGATATGCGCTTCAGCGCCGCTACTAACAATCCTCACGAGCCATAGTCCTACGATCAACCCCAGCAGCGTGAGCGCCAGCGATACGATGATAGAGACGAAGCCCGCGACAAGTGGTTCACTCAAAAACTCACGCATTGGACAAACTCAGTGTAAGCGGCAAACTAGCTGATCGCTGTTCATGGTGTTCTGCTTGGGGGCGGGTGCGCTGCTACGTGGCGGCAGTTGAGATCAAGCCGTGAGCGGACAAAGAATAGACGCTAGCTGCCCCGCATCGCTTACCTCGCTCTGTGGTGGGAGCGGGGTAAGCGATGCGGGGGAAGACCCGTAGTTGCTTACAGCACCGCCATCAGAAGGCCCGCGACTTGCGGGAAGTAACCTGGCCCGAGCGGGATGTTCAGGATGAACCAGATCGAGAGCAGGACGATCCACGCGATCGCGATGGCGATTGTGTAGGGCAGCATCAGCGAGATAATCGTTCCGATGCCCGCGTTTTTCTGGTAGCGTTGCGCGACGGTGAGGATAAACGGCAGGTAGACCATCAAGGGCGTGATTGGGTTCACCGGCGAATCGCCGACGCGGTAGGCCGCCAGCACTGATTCTGGTGCGACGCCCAGCCGGATGAACAGCGGCACGAAGATCGGCGCGAAGATCGCCCACTTCGGCACGGATCCCGGCATGATGAAATCGAGCAGCATGATCACCAGCGTCATCACGATCAACAGCGGCAGTGCGCCGATATTGGCCTGCTGGAGTACTCCGGCCAGGTTCACGGCGATCACGGTGGGCATGTTGCTGTAGTTAAAGAACGCGATGAACTGGCTGATCATCAACAACATAAACACCATACCGGCCAGGCCGGCGAAGGTCTTGGTCACGGCTTTGATCACATCGGCACTACTCTTGATCGTTCCAACCGTCCTGCCAAACAGGATGCCTGAAACAAGAAAGAACAGCGTGATAACAAACAGCAGGCTGTCCATCAAGGGCGAGTTGCCGTCGACCTGGCCTTCCGGTCGACTCAGCGGTGCGCCAGGGATCAGCGTCAGCAACGTTATCAGCACGAGTACGCCCAGAAAGCCGAATAGGGCATTGCGTAGCCCGCGCGCCTCGACCTCCGGTGCCAACTCCACTTTGTCACTTGTAGCATTCGCCTGACCCTCCGCTGGATTCCAGGTGCCAAGGCGCGGCGCGACGATCCGGTTGGTCACGACCGTCGCAACGATCGCCATAAGAATCGCCGAGCCTGCGTTCCAGAACAGGTTCGCGCCCAGCGTAATCGGCGCACCGCCAGCCAGGGCGATCGACTCATTCGTGATCTCGGTCAGCATTGCGTCGGTCGGTGCTGGCACGACATTGACCGTGAAGATTGCGGCTACGCCGGCGTAGGCTGCGGCCAGCCCGACCAGCGGATGTTTTCCGATGCTGGCGAAGGCAGCCGCCGCAAGCGGTATCAGGATGAGATAGCCCGCGTCCGAGGCGATCGACGAGAGCACGCCGACGAAAACAATGATGAATGTTAGCGCCCCGGCCGGTGCGACCTTGACCAACCTGCGGATCAGCGCGCTCATCAACCCGGCTTCTTCCGCCACGCCCGCGCCCAGTAATGCGATAAACGTTACACCTAGCACCGCGAAGCCGGAGAAGTTCGGCAGGAATGAGGTGAAGATGTGGCGGATGCCCTCGACCGTCAACAAACTGCGGATGGGAATCGTCTGTTCTTGGATGATGAAGTCGGGCAGTTCGAGGACTTGGCCGGTGTTCTGGTCGTAGGGCACGACCGAGCCACCCAAGGCGTTACGGAGATCGGCCAGTTGCGCTTTGGGCACAGGCGTGGCAACCTCATCGGTGACACTGACGCCAAACAAAAACAAGATGTGCGAAAGGACGATCACCCCAATGATCAAGTACAGGAACATGAGCACCGGATGCGGCACCTTGTTGCCGATCCGCTCGATCGCGCCGAAGAGGCCGCCCTGCCCTTCCTGTGGCGCTGCTAACACTTCTGCTGCCATAACATGTCTCCTCGTGTCGCCCGATTAATCGCTTCACACATGGCCTGATCCCAACCGACGGAGATATAAACCTCTTAGGACTTACGCAGTCGGCTGTTCCTGCCTGCGGCAGCGTGGAAGCTCTATCTTTTTTGTTTCGGTTTTTGGCGCAAAGCGCCAAAAACCGAAACAATTATGATTTATTCCTTGCCCGCCGCAGGCGAAATGAAACCCCCGCTTTGCGCTTCGCGCGCGTGATTTGTTGAAGCTAATCCAAGTGCCTACTTCGCAAGCGTTTGCAGGTACTCCGCAATCAGGCGCACGCCTACGCCGGTGCCGCCGGGCGAGCCATACGGCTTGGCCGGCTTCTCGGCGTAGGCCGTGCCGGCGATGTCCAGGTGAACAAATGGATAATCGCCCACGAAATTAGCGAGAAAGGCCCCAGCCGTGATCGACCCTGCTGCCCGCCCACCAATGTTTTTGAGGTCGGCGATCTGGCTCTTGATCATCTCGTGGTACTCGTCCCACAGCGGCAACTGCCAGACTCGCTCGCCGCTGGCCTCGCCGGCGTGGCTGATCTTGTCAGCGAGTTCCTGGCTGGTGCTCATCATGCCGATCGCGTGCGAACCCAGCGCGATGATGATCGCGCCGGTCAGGGTTGATAGCTCGACAATCGCGTCGGGTTTGTAGCGCTGCGCGTAGAACAGACCGTCGGCAAGGATGATCCGGCCCTCGGCGTCGGTGTTGAGCACCTCGATCGTTTTGCCGCTCAGGCTGGTGATAACGTCGTCAGGGCGAAAGGCCGTCGCGCTGGGCATGTTCTCGGCGGCGGGAACGATGCCCACCACATGCAGCGGCAGCTTCAATTCGGCCACGGCCTGCATCGCGCCGAATACCGCCGCGCCGCCGCCCATGTCCGATTTCATGGTGCTCATGAATTCAGCTGGCTTCAGTGAAAGGCCACCAGAATCGAAGGTCAGCCCCTTGCCGACCAGGCAGATCGTCGGCGTGCCCGCGCCCGCCGTGCCGTACTCCATCACAATAAAGCGTGGCTCGTTGGCCGAACCCTGGCCGACGGCGAGCACGCCACCAAAGCCCTGCTCGTTGAGTTGAGCTTTATCAAGCACCACAACATTCAGGCCGGCACGTTTGCCAAGCGACACTGCTTCATCACCAAACGCCGCCGGAGTGAGCACGCCGCCGGGGGCATTCACCAGGTCGCGCGCGAACATGACACCGCGCGCGATCGCTTGGCCACTGGCGATACCAGCGCGCATCGGCTGCTCTGCGCTGTCTGCAACAATCGTGGCGTGCTCGACAGTGAAGCGCTGTTCATCGGAAAGCCCAGTGCGGTAACGGTCGTAACGGTAAGCACCAAGCTCGATTCCTTCGGCCAGGGCTTGGGCAGCTAGCTCAGGGGCCAGCGGCAGCTCGCCATTGAGGCCAAGCGTGAAGGCACGAAGCTGCATCGACCGGGCCTGCTGCACGGCCAGGGCACCAGCTTGGCGCAGCCCCTCGGCACTGGCCTTTTCCTGTTTGCCAAGGCCAACGAGCAGTACGCGGCGCGGGGCCACCGTGTCGCGCCCATACACGAGCAGCGTTTGCTTGGATTTGCCGCGAAAATCGGCGGGTTCGAGTAGCTCGGCGACGCCCGCCGGCAGCGGCGCGTCCTCGAAGCTGATAAGCACAGCGAGGTCGGTTGCCTCGCGTAGCAGCTCGCCAGGTTGTAGCGTGATCTGCATGCTGAATTCCTTTCAATACTAGGAGAAACGCGGTCGCGTGTGCCGTCTCATGTGCCGCCGTGTGCCGCCGCCGTCGGGCTGAAGCCCTCGGCTATGGTTACGAAGCCCGCCTGCGCAGGCTGACGACGCTGGTTTAGCCCGCGCAGGCGGGCTTCGTCGTGCCAGCCTGCGGCTTCAGCCGCGCGGCGCTTCTACAGGCGCACTGCTCCACAATTCTGCCAGCTTGATGCACATCTCGGTGGCGCGGGCCATGTCCTGCACGCTGACCCATTCCAGCGGCCCGTGGATCTCTTGCATGCCGGTAAACAAATTTGGCGTCGGCAGGCCCATTTCGGTCAGGCGCGAGCCATCGGTGCCGCCACGGATCGGCACCGAGAAATGGTCGATACCCAGCTGGTTGCAGGCATCGCGCGCCAACTCGACCGGGCGCATGTCGTTTTCCAGCCAGTAGCGCATATTGCGATATTGCGGCGTGATCGTGCAGCTGATCTGGGCGCGCGGCTCGCCGGCCTGCACGTCGTCGCAGATCTTTTGCACCAG
>JACMIM010000784.1 GCA_014381165.1 Roseiflexaceae bacterium | reverse complement strand
GGCATCGAGTTTCTCCAAAGCGTCGATCTCGTCATCGCTTAGATCATACTCGGCGCAAGCCGACCGAGCGTTGTCAACAAGCCGTTGCCGGAAGTCTTCGTCAGTTACCGCTCGTCCGATGACTCGCTCAATCTCTTGCTGTGACATAAGTATGCTTCTCCTTGTATTAAGGACTGTACCTTCTGGAGTGCGCGTTTGCAATTCAATATACTGAACGTGTCTTCAGCCGATTTTAGAAGGCTATAGCCTTCATCCATGTGATTAGAATTGAACAGCACTTCGCCCAGTAATACCTGTGTTGCTGCTACTTCGTAGCGATTTTTGGCGGCTTCAAAAAAGTTTAAACTTTGCCGCAAAAGATGTTCCTGCGCTCGACGTTGTAGGCGGCTCTCAGTACGCAGCACGACTCCTTGAACAACCCTACTCATATCGTGCGCTGCCGCTGCTGAAAGCTCTTGGAAATAATGTTCAGCGTGATTAAATTCGCCTCGATCGATCGAAAGATCGACTAGGACAGACAATGCTTCGGTAAGTGTACGCGAAAGACGAAGGTCTTGTGCAAGGTTACGTGCCAAATTAGCGAAGTAAGCAGCTTGCTCAAGGTTATTATAATCTCTATGCAACGTTGCTATGTTTATGAACGTACTTGCGCTTTGTGGCTGAGAACCGAGCTGATCGTGTATTTCTAAAGCTTTTTGATACTCATACTCTGCCATATCGAACAAGCCCCGGTACCGATAAATGAGTCCAAGCATGTTGTGGGCCTGAGCAATACTATGCTGTAGGTTGAGCGTAGTCGCGAGTTCAAGCACTTCTTTACTCTTTTGTTCGGCTTCGACGTAATCTGATAAGCAGATTTGCGTGTACGCCGCATTACCAATCGTGAAGATTAACATGAAAGGTAATCCAACGCGTCGTGCGATAGCTTCTGCAAAGGTATACTGCTCGAAAGCTTTTTCGTACTCATCCTCAAGCTGCCATAAATACCCAAGATTATTGTGAACACCAGCAAGGCCCGGCAAATCATCCAGCATCTCACGAATCTTCAAGCTGTGCTCGAAGTGATTGCGCGCGCGCGGGTAGTCGCCGCGCATGCCGTAGACGGTGCCGATCGTGAGGTGCAGCCGCGCCTCCAGTTGCTCGTCCTCGCGTGTTTTGGGGTCGCGGTCGAGCCTGGCCAAGCCCTGCTCGCAGGCGGCGATGGCCTGATCGTACTCGCCGCGGCGCTGGTGAACCAGCGCCACATCGGCGCACACCGCAGGCACGGCCAGCGGCGAGATGCCCGCCTGGCCGGATGCAGCGATCGCCATGGCCCGTTCCAAGTCTTCCAGCGCGGCGGCGTACTGGCCCTGCTTCTCATGCACCGCGCCGCGCTTGCGGTGCGCCCGCTGGGCCGCATCCGCGCTCACGCCGGGAGCATTCAGAATGGTGCTGTGTTGGGCACGCGCTTCGTCGTAGCGGCCGATTGTGGCCAGCACATCGGCTAGCGCGTCGCGAGCCTGCCATGTGCGCGGGTCGCCATTGTCTTCGAGCTTTTCCAGCGCCCACCGGTACGATTGAATCGCCTCTTCGTTGGCATACACGCTGCACGCGGCCTCGCCCGCCCGCAGCAGAAAGGCCACCGCCTGCTCGCGCCGGTCGCTCAGCCGGTAGTGGTGAGCGATCAGGCCAACATAGTCATCTAAATCGCCAGCGTAGCGCCGCTCCAAGTACGCGCCGATCCGCCCGTGCAGCTCGCGGCGGCGGGCGTACAGCATGGACTGGTAGGCTACCTCCTGAATCAGCGCGTGGCGGAACACATGCACCCGCTCCGGCTCGGCCCGCTCCATCTGGGTCAGCTCGTGCTCGTCCAGCCGCAGCAGCTGGCGCACCAGGCTGTCCTGCTCCTGCGGCTGGAGCGAACGGAGCACGCCAAAGGGAATCCGCTGGCCGATCACCGAGGCTATGCGCAGCACACTGCGGCTGGTCTCGTCCAGCCGGTCGATACGCGCCAGCAGCAGCCCATTCAGACTATCCGGCAGGTCGTTGATCGCATGTTGCGCAGTCTCGTGCTGCACCTTCACTCCGGGCGCGTGTTCCGTGACAGCGTAGATGAGTTCGCGCAGAAACAGCGGGTTGCCGCCAGCGCGTGCGACAATCTGGCGCAGGAGTGGTTCGGGTAATGCCGCTGTCCCAACCAGCACGCCGATCATGGCGCTGCTTTCCTCGGCGGAAAGTTCGTGGAGGCGCAAAAGGTGGCTGTGCGCCTGCTCGGCCAGGGCCAGGCCAGGGCGATGCACGCCGACCAGCAGCACGCGCTTTGTGGCGATGCTGCCGACCACACGCTGCCACAGGTCGAGCGAGATCGGGTCGGCCCAGTGCAAATCCTCGAATAGCACCAGCACTGGGCTAGATTCTGCCGCCCCAAACAGCAGCTGCTCGAGCAACTCAAAGCGGCGCGATTGACGCATCTTGGGGTCGAGGCTGCGGGTCAGCCGGTTATCGGCAATGTCGAGCCGGGCCAGGTCGCCCAGGATCGGTAGCCATTCACTCATGTCGGGGCCGAGTTGTGCCAGCGCGTCGGTGAGCTTGCGGATGCGCTCGGCGTTAGCATCGCCAGCAATAATGCCGCAGCGGGCTTTAAGCCATTCGCCCCAGGCTGCGTAGGGGATGCCGGCGGTGTACGAAAAGCAGGAGGCTGCGATAATCTGAAATCCAGCCGCGCGCGCATCGTCGATCAGCGTGGCGGTCAGGCGCGATTTGCCAACCCCAGCGTCGCCCATAATGCGCACGGCACAGCCCTGGCCAGCCTTGGCCGCTGCGAGATGTTCGCGCAGCAACGCCAGTTCACGCTCACGGCCAATCAGTGGACCGGTCGCGGCGGGCGGCTCGGCGCTGGCTGCCTCGCGCCGCGCGCTGATGCGCAGCAGCACCAGTGGCTGAGCTTTGCCTCGTAGCGCTACCTCGCCGCGATCCTCGCAGACCAATTGGGCGGCGGCGGCATGGGCCACGGCGGCGCTGCACCAGATCTCGCCCCAGCCGGCCTTGCCCATCACCCGCGCCGCGACATTCACTGCGTCGCCCATCACGGTGTACTCTTTGCGCGCCGCGCTGCCGACATTGCCGGCAAACACCGTGCCTAAATTCAACCCAATCCGCTGCTGAATGACTGGTTGCAACGTGCCAATTGCGGCCTGCTCGATCTCTGCAATCTGCAATCGGCAATCGGCAATTCTCGCGTTCATCTCCATCGCCGCCAACGTAGCCCGCTCGGCGTGGTCCTCATAGGCGGTAGGCGCACCGAAGATTGCGATCAGCTTCATGCCTTCATCCGCGATGTCGAGCTTGTTGACCACGCCGCCAAAGCGCTCGACGGCCTGCTGCATTTCGGCCACATACGCCTGGAGCACCTGGGCCGCTTGCTCGTTTGGCAGCCGCTCGGCCAGCCTCTCGATGCCCACACACTGGGCGAATAGCACCGTGACCGGGCGCAGTTCGGCTTCGACCTGGGGCTGCTGGGGTGCTGCGAGAATCTTTTCGAGTAGCAGCGGCGGCACATACGGGCTGATCAGGGAAAGGTCGGCCAGCAGCTGCGGAATTGCATCGGCTGGCGCTGCTATCTGTGGCGGCGCGCTCGTGTGAGCTGTAGGTGTGGTGAAGTTGCTTGTGAGCGACGCCAGTTCTATAAAACCTGGTGAAACTTCTTCGCCGTGCAGCGTGCCGCCAAGCGCGTGGGCGAGCTGTGGGCCGATCACTATCTTGCCCACGCCAGCTAGTGTTTCAGCGGTGGCCACCCGGTTGACCGCGCTGCCCAGCACGCAGCAATGGCGCGCGTGCTCTAGCCCGGCGCTGGCGAAACCAATCCGCCCGCTTTCAACGCCGATATGCAAATGCATGGGGAAGCTGTCCGCTCCAGGTATGGCGTGCGTGTAATTGTGGAGCGCGTCCTGAAGGGCTAGCGCGGCCTGCGCAGCGGTCCGCTGATGCTGTGCGCCCGCGAACAGCACCAACAGTGCATCGCCGCCAAACGCGATCAGATCGCCATCGAATTGCTCGACGACGCCGATCATGGTGCCGAAAATTTGGTTGAGCGCATCGGTTAGACGCTCGGTTCCTTCACGCCCAAGCGTGGCCAGCTGCTCGGCCAGCGCGGTCGAGCCGGATAGATCGGCAAACAGCAACGATCCGTGGGTCCAGGTGAGCCAGGGGTTGCTGGGCCGGCTCTGGAGAATATGCTGGGTCAGCAGTCGCGGCAGGTAGGTGGTGATGGTATAGTGCGCGGCGGCCAGGTGGATGAACGCCTCAAGCGTAGCGGCGCTGTTGCGCATCGCCCTGCCAGAATCGCCGACGGCCTCGGCGAGGTCGGGCGCAAGAAAGCGGCGCAACTGATCGCGGGTGAATAAACGTGGGGTGTTCGAATCGAGCATGGCGCATCCTTGGATCGTTGATTGGATTGACAACCGCCGCCCGCGTAGTACCGTGCCGTAGATTATAGCCGAGCAGATAGCCTGCGGCAAGGCATTGTGTGAATCTAGTGCGTACTACGTAACGTCATATAGCATCCCTGCCGGAGTCGTAAAAAGGGGAGGTAGTTTTTTCGGGGGGCGGCGCCCCCAAACCCCCGCTTTGCGCTAACGCGCATGTTTACAACTCAAATAGGGATGCTATACATATTTTGTCAGTTCTCAAGGTTCACGAATCATCTGCGCCGATCCGCTTGGAAAGGCCACCACAATCGAGTCGCGCTCAAGATTGGCCTCGGCCAGCTCAAGTGTCTCGACAAAAATAGGCGTAATTGTACTGCCGCAGGCCAGGTCAAGAATGGCGCGCGCGTGAACCTCGGCGATCGGCGGGTTGAGCACGATCACGCGGTCGGTTGGCCTGGCGGCGCAGCGCGTGGCCACGACGCGAAACAAGCTGCCGTCGGCTCCGCTCGCCACCGCAAAGCGCACCTCACGGGCACGCAGCTCGGCGGCAAACAGCAGCAACACCAACAACGCCCCCCCGCTGGATGCTACCACCACCCAATAGCCCGCCGCTTCAGCGCCGGGTCGCGAGATCGCGCCGGGTCGGGAGATCGCGCCGGGTCGGCAGATCGCGCCGAATCGCGCCAGCAGTGCCACAGCCAGCAGCGCGGCGGCCATCACTGGCAGGTACAGGTAGCGCGAATCAGGTGGCGAGGCGAAGGGCGCGGTCGGCAGCAGCGTCAGCGCCAGGGCCAGCGCGGGGATTGCAGATCGCAGACTGGAGATTGTCGATTGTCGTCGGAAATTGGCGGCAAACCAGGTAAGCAGCCCGATGACTATGATCGCCCCGACGACTGGCAGCCACCACGCATCGGCGCGCTCGGTGCCGGGCAGCGGGGCGACCAGCAGGCCCAGGCTGCGCAGCGGGTTCAGCACAAGCTGCGGCCCGAGACCATAGCCACCCTGGCTGACAATGTAATTCTCGCGCTCAAGCCGCAGCTGTAGCGCCAAATACCCCAGTGTGATCAAGCACGCGCCAAGGTACACGAACAGCCCAACCCAATAGCCCGGCGCTTCAGCGCCGGGACGGGATGCGCCGGGACGGGATGCGCCGGGACGGGACGCGCCGGGACGGGGCGCGCCAGTCCAGCGCCACACGCCAAGCAGCACCAGCAGCGGCAGCCCAATAATCGCGCTTTCCTTGGTCAGCAGCGCGAGCGTCAGCAACAGCAGTACGAGCAGGCCACGGCTGAGAGCTGAGGGCTGAGGGCTGAGGGCTGAATTGCCAACAAAAGCGTGCAGCATGAGCAGCAGCCAGAAGGCCGCCAGCAGTTCGCTTTGTGCGGAAACCCACACGACCGCCTCGAATGGCGCAGGGTGCAGCGCGACAATCGCCCCGGCGAGGATTGCAGCTTGCATGCGGATTGAAGATATCCCAGCAATCGGCAATCTATAGACCAGCCAGCCAAGCAACACGGCGTTTGCCCAGTGCAGCCCAAGGCTGATAGCATGGTAGCCGCGCGCATCAAGACCAAACAATTTTTCTTCGAGCCAAAACATCACCCAGACCAACGGGCGGTAGAAGTGGTTTTGGTCGAGGCTAAACGCACTGCCCAGCATGTCGCCCAGTGCCAGGTTGCGTGCGCCCAATAGCCACTGAAAATCGTCGGCGACGAACGGGCGGGTGGGCAGCAACGCGAAGGCCAGCAGCATCAGGACGCCAACGGCAAGCGCGCTCAAAAGCGCAAGAGTTCGTGCTCTCATCCAGGTTTCGGCGGCAGCGGTTGATTTCAATCTCGGTAGAATACCACAGCTTCGGCGCGCCACGGTTGCAGGTCGCAGCGGGCTGGAAGCCCTCCGCTCGTAGGCGAAACGTTGAAATTTGTTGAAGTGCGTCAACGCGCTTCAGCGCGTTTCGCATATCAGAGGCCGAATTCATCTGGCGGCCGTGGTGGCGGAACAAGGCTTGTGCAACAATCGAGGCCTTGCCACCGTCTTTCAGATATAGGTGATGAGGAATATATCTACCAGCGCGGCGCGCAGCTTGCTACACGCTATCTATGGCAACACTACAACGGTTTTTGCAAAAAGCGGCGTTTCTGCACCGCCCGATTGGCCTGATCTGCCTTGTGATCGGCGTGCTCGGCTGGATTCTGCCGATCCTGCCAGGCTGGCCATTTATCATTCCGGCGGTGGCTCTGCTAGGCCGGCGCGACCCGCTGATTCGCCACCCACATATTCTGCTGCGGCGCACGCTCCGGCGCATGCGTGGTGCCCGCCATGCACACGTTCGGGCGCTTGGCCTGCGTGCCTCAACCGAATATATGCGTGTGCGGCGGGTTGTCGCCCCGCTGATTGCGGAGACCGAGCGCCGGCTGAGGCCAACGCTGTTAACCTCGCCTTAAACCAGTGATAAGCTGCCGATAACCCTGGCTTGCTAGGCTTTCTCGTGAAGAATTCCTGCGAGAAAGGAACCCCTGTATGCCACTCCGCCACCTGTCGCGTCCCGTGTTCGGCGCTGTCCTCTGCCTGCTGCTTCTGCCACTGCTGCTGTCAACCGCCGCCATCCAGGCCGCCGACGAGCGCCCCTATGTCACGCTGGAAGGGCGCGCGGTGCTGCCCGCCGACACCTTCGCCGCTGGCCCACCCTCTGGATTTGCAGTCACTGGCAGCACTAACGGGCGGCGCGTGCCGTTCGCCAGCCAGCCGGTGCAGGGCTTCAGCGCCGTGCTGCCCAAGTGGAATGGCAACTGGCTGACCCTGGTTGATAATGGCTTTGGCGCAAAAGGCAACAGCACCGACACGCGCCTGCGCTGGTACGAGGTCGACCCCGATTTCGGCAGCGGCCGTGTCGATGTGGTCGGCTACACCGAACTAAGCGACCCCAACCGGCTGGTGCCATTCAAGATTGTCAACGATGGCCTCGACCGCGTGCTGACTGGTGGCGATTTCGACCCAGAATCGTTTCGCCAGGCTCCCGACGGCACGTTCTGGTATGGCGAGGAGTTCGGCCCCTATCTGCTGCACACCGATGTGACCGGCAAGCTGCTCGATGCACCCATCCCGACGCCTTTCCCGGCGGCGCTTGCGCCGTTTGCGCGTGGCCTGCGCTTTGTGCAATCGCCCGAGCACCCGGACTTCGTGGCGCTGCCAAATGCCGATGCCCGCCGTGCCGCTGCCAATCTGCCCAGCAGCCGTGGCTTCGAAGGCATGGCGATCAACCCAGCCGGCACCAAGCTGTTCACCTTGCTAGAAGGCGGGCTGTTCGACGACCCGATCAAGAATCGGCTGCTGATCCAGGAGTTCGACATCGCCAGAAAGGCCTACACTGGCAACTACTGGTTCTACCCGCTCAATGCCGCCAGCAATGCGATCGGCGAGCTGACGGCGTTGAGTGATAGTGAGTTCTTGGTGATCGAGCGCGACAACAACCAGGGCGCGGCGGCAGTCGACAAGAAGATCTACAAGGTTAACCTGGGCAGCTTCAATGCCGACGGCACACTGAAGAAGGAGTTGGTGGTCGATCTCATGTCGATCACCGATCGCAATGGCATTACCAAGCCTGAGGAAGGCTCGGTCGGCCTGGGCAATAACTTCTCGTTTCCGTTCCAGACCATCGAAAGCGTCTTCCCGCTCGACGAGCGCACGCTGCTGGTGATCGACGACAACAACTATCCCTTCAGCTCGGGCCGCCGCCCCGGCCGCGCCCCCGACGACAGCGAATTCATTCTGCTTGGGCTGCCGCAATCGCTGAACTTGAAGAAGTAACTCATCTTACGCACCGACCCACGAGGCCGTTGGCGTCATTACGTGCAGGTCATGACAACAACGCAGTCGTGACGGGCGAACAAGAGGGTGGCCCCCACGCAGCGCAGCCAACGCCCGAGGGGCGGACCACCTGGTGGCCCGCCGCGAGGAACGCGAAAAT
>JACMIM010000783.1 GCA_014381165.1 Roseiflexaceae bacterium | reverse complement strand
TCGTTACCGCCCCATAGCACCCCGCATCAGAACACAGCAAACGCCAGGCGCTTCTGCGTCTGGCGTTTGCTGTGTGCGCCGCTGGCGTACCCTCACCCTCACCCCAGCCCGCTCCCCGCGGGGAGCGGGCTGGGGGGAGGGTGCAGGAGCGCTGGCACGCTGATTGCCTCTCTTGGTACAAGATACGTAAAAGAAACCAAGAAAGGCACTACAATGCACAATTTCTATAAACGGCTCCGCGACCACAAGCACGAGGTCAATGCGCGCGCCAGCATGATCGATCGGCTAATTTGGCGTTTTCGCTAAACCGATAACTACTTTGTTAGACACCCGCGCCAGCCGCTTAACTACTCCTTAAGCCACATTTAACACTATTTGGCTACCATAGACCATATCTGAATGGCCATGTAAGGAGATAGTTATGATTGTTGGAAACCGGAACATCCGGCGTCCACTGGCGCGTGCCGCCTCGGCACTCGCGCTTGTGTTTGCCGCGTTTGCAAGCGTAATCGCCCCACAGACCGCGCTGGCCGATGGCACCGCGCAGACGTTGCCGTTCTCGCAGAACTGGTCGAACACCGGCCTGATCACTGCCAATGACGATTGGTCGGGCGTGCCCGGCATCGTCGGCTACCGTGGCGACGATCTGACGAGCGCCACTGGTGCTGACCCACAGACAGTGCTCGGTGATGGCACAGCGATTGTCGATGTCAACATCAACCAGACCAACCCCAACACGTTCAACACCGGCGGCGTGGCCGAGTTCGAGATTACCGATCCCGTGGTGGCCTTGACTGGATCCGGTACCGCCGACGCACCATTTATTCTGTTCAACCTCAACACCAACGGCTTCCAATCCGTCAATGTCGCCTACAACTTGCGCGACCTCGACGCCTCAGCCGACAACGCCGTGCAGCCAGTTGCGCTGCAGTTCCGCGTCGGGTCGAGCGGCGATTTCACCAACGTGCCCGCTGGCTTTGTGGCCGACGCGACCACAGGCCCTAGCCTGGCGAACCTAGTCACGCCGGTAAGCGCCACGCTGCCCGCTGCTGCCGGTAACCAGGCGCTGGTGCAGGTGCGCGTAATTACCACAAATGCCGCCAGCAACGACGAATGGGTGGGCGTGGACGACATCGTCATCGGCGCGCCGCTGGTTGGCGATACTGCGCCGACGGTTGCCAGCACGACGCCAGCCGATGGCGCGAACGCGGTTGCCACCGATACGACTGTCACCGTTACCTTTAGCGAGCCGGTGACTGCTGCCCCAGGCGCGTTCAGCCTGAATTGCGGCGCAGATCAGCCGCTTTCGGTTTCTGGCGGCGAGGCAAGCTACACACTCGACCCCAATGCCGATCTGCCGTTCGACACCAACTGCACGCTGACCATTAGCGCAGCGCAGGTCAGCGACACCGACGGCACGCCGACGCCGCTAGCCGCCGATTTCACCGCCTCCTTCACCACCGCTGTTGTGCCAGGCAGCTGCCCCGCCGCCACACTCGTGACGATTGGTAGCGTGCAGGGCACCGGTACGGCCAGCCCGGTCGGGGGGGCCGCTGTGGCCGTGCAGGGCCGCGTGGTTGGTGACTTTCAGGGTGCCAGCGCACTAAACGGCTTCTACCTGCAAGACGCTGGCGACGGCGATGCCGCTAGCTCAGATGGCATCTTCGTCTTTACCAACACGCCCGACGTGGCCGAGGGCGATCTGGTGCAGGTCTCCGGCACCGTCAGCGAGCAGTTCACGCTGACGCAGCTGACCGGCGCGACCGTCACCACCTGCGACATCGCCACGCCGCCAACAATCACGCCAGCCGTGATCGACCTGCCCACCAGCGATCTGGAACGCTTCGAAAGCATGTCGGTCAGCTTTCCTGAGCAGCTGAGTGTGACCGAGAACTTCCAGCTGGGCCGCTTTGGCGAACTGGTGCTATCCAGCGATGGCCGGTTATTCAACCCAACCAACATTGTCGACCCGACCGACGACCCGGCCAGTGAAAACGAAAACGACGAGAACAACAAGGCTGCCGTGACCACGCTTCAGGACGCCAACAACGCCCGAAGGATTTTACTGGACGACGGCAGTGGCGTGCAGAACCCGGCGACCGTGCCCTATCTGAGCGCCCAGGGCACCCGGCGCATCGGCGACACGGTCAGCAACCTGACTGGCGTGCTCAGCTTCGGTTTCAGCGCCTACCGCGTGCAGCCGACTGTGGCCCCAGCGTTTGTGGACAGCAACCCACGCCCAGCCACACCGCCAGCAGTCGGCGGGACGCTGCGTGTGGCCAGCTTCAATGTGCTGAATTACTTCAACACGTTCGATCAGCCTGGCGAGACCTGCTTCCCTAGCAATGTTCAGGATGACTGTCGCGGCGCGAACAGCCAAGCGGAGTTCGATCGCCAGCGCGCCAAGATTTTTGCCGCGCTGCAAGGCCTGAATGCCGATGTGGTTGGCCTGATCGAGATCGAGAACGATGGCGACGGTGCCTCAAGCGCAGTTGCCGACCTGGTCAGCGGCCTGAACGCAGTCGCTGGCAGTGGCACCTACAGCTACACGCTCGACCCAGCGGGCTACGGCCCGAACGCAGGCGCAGGCGTGTTCCCCGGCGGCGACGACGCAATCAAGGTCGCGTTTATCTACCAGCCCAGCCGGGTTACACCAGTTGGCCCGGCGGTCGCCTCCGACAGCGCGGCCTTCGCCAATGCGCGCGCACCGATCGCGCAAACCTTCCGGCAGAACAGCACCGGCGCGCTGTTCACCGCCATCAACAACCACTTCAAGTCGAAAAGCGGAACCGGCGACGACGCGAATGCCGATCAAGGTGACGGCCAGGGTAATTTCAATGCCGATCGCGTGGCCCAAGCCCGGGCATTGCTTGGCTTCATCTCGACCATCACTACCGCGAGTGGCGATGCCGATGTGTTAGTACTGGGCGACCTGAACGCCTACAATCAGGAAGACCCGATCGATGTGCTGCGCGCGGGCGGGCTGACCAACCTGATCGACGACGGCACGGCCTACTCATTCGTGTTTGGCGCACAATCCGGCTCGCTCGACCACGCGCTGGCCTCGGCGAGCATGGTGGCGCAGGTCAGCGGCGCAGAGAAGTGGCACATCAATGCCGACGAGCCGCTGGTGCTGGATTACAACCTGGAGTTCAAATCGGCGGCAGTGCAGGCGCTCAACCAGGGCACACCCTTCCGCTCGTCCGACCACGATCCCGTGCTGATCGGCCTGGAGCTAACTCGGCCCAACGGCGCGCCCACAGCGGCGCTGACGGCGGGTAGTTGCCTTGGCAGTGGCTTGCTCAGCGGCAGCTACCTGCTGACGGTCGGCGACGCTGAAACGCCAACCAGCCAGCTCAAGGTCACGACCAGCTCATCGAACACAGCGCTGGTGCCGCAGCGGGCCGTCGTGGTACTTGGCAAGGGCACAACTCGCCTGATCGCGATTGGCGCAAACGACCGCTCCAGCGGCAGCGCCGTGATCACATTCACCGTCGGCGATGGCACAACCAGCACGACCACCAGCATCACCGTGCTGGTCGGCACCAGCCAGGCCAATACACTGAATGGCGGCGAGGGGGCTGATCTGGTCTTTGGCCAGAGCGGCAATGACACCATCACCACACTCGGCGGCCCGGATGTCATCTGCGGCGGCAATGGCAACGATGCGATCGACGCCGGCGCGGGCAACGACGCGCTGCTCGGCGAGAACGGCGACGACACCATGACCGGCGGTGCAGGTGCCGATCGCTTCAACGGCGGGCGTGGGCGCGACCAGGCCACCGACTTCACGCCAAGCCAGGGCGACATCGCCATTGACATTCGCTAGCCCGCATGCGTACACGCGGGGCTAGCCCCCGCGTTTCCCGATTGCGGCCTCGCCCCCTATCGGTAGGCGGTACACCCTGGCGCGCACATTAGCCCAAGGGCCAGCCCACATACTTGTGGGCTGGCCCTGATTGATCGCTTCGCCCTCATCCGTACACGCGGGCCTCGCCCCCCGGCGGCGGTCGGCAAGCCCTGGCACGCGCGCATTAGCCCATCAACTCGCGCAGCCTCGCCTCGTCCACCGTGGCACAGTCGGCCAGCAGCACTGCGCCACTCTGCGCGGTGCCGATTGCGCGTTCAGCCGCAGCTTGGTCGATGCCTGCATTCATAACCTCATGCAGAATCGACGCTGGCGCAGCGTAGCTAATCCGCGGTCGCACACTCTGGCCATCGTCGAAGCGGCCCTGCGGCGCGCTGTGCAAGTCGGTGCGGCGGCCACTGGTGTCGTCGAAACGCGCCTCGGGCTGTAGGCTGGCATCTTCACCGTCAAAGCTACCGACGCGCTGGCCGCGCTCGTCCTCGTTATCAAAGGTGCCGACCCGGCCCTCCTGCTCAGTCGGACGCATCACCAGAACGTGCAGATCAGCCGCAGGCACGCCTGCCGCCACCAGCCCGTCCGCTGCGTGCAACGCCGCTGTTTCATCCGTGTAGAGCTGCATCAATTTCGACATACCACCTCCTCGTAGGAGCGCCCAGCTGGCCACTCCGCATCATCGTGTTACGCATTGAAGCAAGTTCTATTCCGTTACGCCGCCCGACGGCTCTCGCGGTAGCGGCTGATCAGCGTGTTGGTCGAGCTGTCGTGGGCAAGCGGCGGCGCGTCGCTGGCCTCCAACTCCGGGATGATCTTATTGGCCAGCGCCTTGCCCAGCTCCACGCCCCACTGGTCGAACGAGTTGATATTCCAAACCACGCCCTGCACGAACACCGCGTGCTCATACAGCGCCACCAGGCGGCCCAACATCGTGGGCGTCAGCCGATCGCACAGCAGCACTGTGGAAGGGCGGTTGCCCGCAAAGGTGCGGTGCGGCACCAGCCACTCGGCCACGCCGTCGGCGCGCACCTCCTCTGCGGTCTTGCCGAAGGCCAGCGCCTCGGCCTGGGCGAACATGTTGGCCATCAGCACATCGTGATGGCGGCCAAGCGGGTTCAGCGTCTGCGCAAAGCCAATGAACTCGCATGGGATCAGCTTGCTGCCCTGGTGAATCAGCTGATAGAACGAGTGCTGGCCGTTCGTGCCCGGCTCGCCCCAATAGATCGCGCCGGTCTGGTAGTCGACCTGCACGCCATCTAGCGTCACCGATTTGCCATTGCTTTCCATGGTCAGCTGCTGGAGGTAGGCCGGAAAGCGCTTCAGGTATTGGTCATACGGCAGCACAGCCACGGTGTCTGCGCCAAAGAATTCGCTGTACCAGAAGCCTAGGAGCGCCAGCAGCACCGGCAGATTGCGCTCGAACGGCACGCTGCGAAAGTGCTCGTCGATCTCGCGAAAACCGGCCAGCATGTCGAAGAAACCGTCAGGGCCGATCGCCAGCATGGTCGAAAGGCCAATCGCGCTGTCCATCGAGTAGCGCCCGCCAACCCAGTCGCGGAACTCGAACATGTTGGCCGAATCGATGCCGAAGGCCGTAACCTCTTTCGGGTTGGTCGAGACCGCAACAAAGTGCTTGGCCACCGCCGCGTCATCCTGTAGGCTCGCCAGCAACCAACTGCGGGCCGTGCGGGCGTTGGTCATGGTTTCCAGCGTGGTAAACGTCTTGGAAGCGACAATGAACAGCGTGCTGGCCGGATCGAGATCGCGGGTGGCCTCGGCAAAGTCGGTGCCATCAATATTCGAGACAAAGCGGCAGGTAATACCACGCTGCGTGTAGAAGCGCAGCGCTTCATAGGCCATGACTGGGCCAAGGTCGGAGCCACCAATACCGATGTTGACAACCGCGCTGATCGCTTGGCCAGTGTAGCCCGTCCAGGCCCCACTGCGCACCTGCTCGGCAAACGTGGCCATGCGATCGAGCACCGCGTGGACATCGGGCACCACATTTACGCCGTCCACAATCATCGTGGCATCGCGGGCGGCGCGCAACGCCACATGCAGCACCGCACGATCCTCGGTGGAATTAATCTTCTCACCGCCGAACATCGCAGCTATCCGCGCACGCAGGCCGCTCTGTTCGGCTAGTTCGATCAGCAGGCGCATGGTTTCGTCGGTCACACGCTGCTTCGAGTAGTCGAAATAGATACCGGCGGCCTCGACGGCCATCCGCTCGCCACGGCTCGGATCCGCTGCAAACAAATCGCGCAGATGCGCCGCGCCAACCTGATCATAGTGCGCCGCCAGCGCCCGGTAGGCCGCCCGCTCGCGCAATGCTGCTATGGCCATTGACATGATCTCGCCTTCTCCTCGTGATAGGTGCTAGGCCTTTGTCGTCATTATACAACGCGTTGGGGCGGGCACGAGACCCGCCCCGACGCGTTGTTAATCCTCGACGACCATCATCGCCCGCCATGCTATACTTTGCCGCACGATCATTCTGACGCGGAGGCATATCATGAAAATCACCGGCACCCACCACGTCGCGCTTTGCACCCCAAACTACGCCGCCCTGCGCGAATTCTACCTGACCACCCTGGGCCTGCCGTTGGTCGGCGGCTTTCCAGGGCGCAACATTATTTTTATCGCCGCCGGCGACACCACAATCGAGCTGATCGAGCGCAACCAGCCATTACAGCTTGCGCGCCAGGGCTGGGCGCACTTCGCCTTTCAGGTCGAAAACATTGATGCGACCGCCGCCGAACTCAAAGCTAAAGGCATCAGCTTTCACGTCGAGCCAAAATCCTTTCCCGATCATGCTCCCTCGGTGCGCATCGCGTTCTTCAAGGACCCCGATGGCAATGAGCTTGAACTGGTGCAGCCGCTTACCGACGATTACCCGCAGCCGTAAGGGCGCAACACAAAAAACCCCCGTGCGGCGAACCGCACGGGGGTTTCAAGCAATCCGGTTAGTTGCGTCGCCCGCCGAGAATGCGCAGTAGAAACAGAAACAGGTTGATGAAATCCAGGTACAGCGTCAGCGCGCCAAGCACGGCCACGCGCCCGGAGTTCGCCTCGCCATGCTCGATCGCCAGTTGCTTAATCTTCTGGGTGTCTGCCGCAGTCAGGCCAACAAAAATCAGCACGCCCACATAGGAAATAATCCAATAGAGTGCGCTGCTCGCAAAGAAGAAGTTAGCCACCGAAGCGATGACCAAACCGATCAGCGCCATGTACAGGATGCTGCGTATGCGCGACAGATCCATCTTGGTCAGGTAGCCAAATGCGCTCATTGCTGCAAAGGTACCGGCGGTGACGAAAAACGCCAGCGCAATCGAGGCCTCGGTGTACACCCGGACGATACTGGAGAGCGTCAGCCCATTGAACGCCGCATAGGCCAGAAACAGCGCCATGCCCACCCCCGCCGAGAGCCGCCAAACCGCCGCACTAATCCCCATCACCAGCCCAATCTGGAGAATGAACAGAATCCAGATCGTGAATGGGTTGCCGTAGATCAGCGCCAGCATGGCATCCGAGCTAGCCGTAAACTGTGCAACCGCCGCTGTCGTCAGCAGGCCAGCCGTCATCCAGGCATAAATCTGCACAAACAGCTCGCGCACCCGTGTGCTGCTGCGCTCCGCCGTCGCCGAATATGAAAAATCCATCAACCAGTCCTTTCGAATCTATCAACCTTACCTCTGTACATATAATACGCTATGTTGCGCTATTATGTTCCACGAGCAGCTGTAGTCTTCCAGCACAAAGGACAGTATGCGCCTTGCGATTCTCGCCGACATCCACGGCAATCTGGCCGCCTTTGAGGCCGCGCTCGATCACGCCCAGCGCCAACAGCCCGATCAGATCATCATCGCTGGCGACATTGTCGTCGGCTCACCAGATTCGCAGGCCTGCCTGGAACTGGCACAACGCCTTGACTGCCCGCTTCTCCGTGGTAATCACGAGCGCTATGTGGCCAGCTTCGGCCAGCCCGGCGCGCCCGCGATCTGGCAAAGTGAACAGTTTGGCCCAATGCGCTGGGCCTTCGACCAGTTGACCGAGGCCCAACGCACTGCGATTGGAAAACTACCTCAGCACCTGCGCCTCGCCGACTGCCCCGACCTGCTGATCGTCCACGCCTCGCTCCGCAGCGACCGCGATACAATCTATGCCTACACACCCGCCGACGAAGTCGCGGCGATGTTCCCAGATCCGCGCGCCACCATGATTGTGCGCGGCCACAACCACATTCCACAGGTGCGGCTGTGGCAGGGCCGTCAGATCGTCACGGCTGGCTCAATCGGCCTGGCCCTGGATATGGAAACGACCGCGCAGTACCTGATACTTGAGCAGATCGCGGGGGCCTGGCATATTCGCCATCAGTCTGTGCCGTATGATCTCGAAGCCACGCTGCGGCGCTTCCGCGAGGGCTATCTCGAACAGGCCGGCCCGATCGCGCGGCTGTACATGCGCGAGGTCGCCACCGCCGCAGGACACCTGGTGCCATTCCTGCGCACCTACGCGCGCTGGTCGCCGGATGCAACACTACCACTGGCGCAGGCGCTCGACCGCTTTCTCCACGAGGCTACTGCGTAAGTTCACTCGCGATGCGGAATGACTGCGCGGCCTCGTTCAGCGTTGCACCATCGAGCGCTTGATACTGCCGCCACTGCGCCTGTGCGACAACCGCAAAGATCGCGGGCGATTCACTGCCATCAGCCTGCGGATACGTACCAATCAGGCCGATACGCTCCAGCGCCGGATCGCTGGCGAACAGCTGATTGACCACCACGGCCAGCTGCTGCTTCGCCTGTTCGAGCTGCGCCGCTGGCTCGCCGCCACTGGCCCAGACAAGTGGAATTGTTACAAAACTCGTCACGCCCTCATCGCTTGTGATCGTCTCGACGATTGGTGCGACCATGGTTGCGCCAACTCGCTGCGGCGGCGGTGCCACCTGTGTGACAACCGCAAGATGACGCTGCTGCGCAGCAGCGTCGCTCGGACGACCACGCAGCACCTGCTGCGCTGGAGTAGCTGCCATATCCTCAGAACGAGGCGGCTGTGGCCGCACAGCGATCGCCCAGGCCACAACGGCAATCAGGCACACGCTGCCAACCAACACGAGCGGGCGAACTTTCATATTCATAGCTGGTACAAACCCTTCTACAACGGTCGAATTACTCTCGACCTGATCAATATCCTAACAGAGCATTGGCTCAACCGCTAGGCGCTAGTTGAACATGGGACTAAAGTAACAACGCGCAGTTCAGGCAGATAGAGTAAGGTTGAAAGGCAACACAACTAGTATCGTCTGCGCTACGGCAGCGCTGTCCCTCAACGGCTCTCATTCCACTGCGCGACGCGGATGTTCCGCCTCGCATCATTTTCTCACGAGCAAAGAGGTTGACCCATGAACCATGCGTCACGAATGGCCCGCCAGATCGTCCGATTGCTCCTGGTCGCCGTGTGCCTCGCACACATCCCACCCGCGTCGGCTCAGGCGGCGCGCACATCGACGCCCGCCCTGAACCTGTCCCACGTTTGCGAGAATGGGGTTTCGGAAGTTCATTTTGTGCTGCTGAATGTCGCAGATGACCAAACCCCTGGCAACGTCACCTACCGTTTCAGCGATGGCGTTGGAACAACTGTTGAGCGGATCGTAGCTCCAGAACGGCAGACTGGCAACGTTTGGCACTACCGCGACTACCCGCCCAATCCGATGCCCTATGATGTCACCACGGCGACAGTCGCTGTGGGCGGTACCACCATCGAGCTGCACAATCCACACGATTACAACACACAGATCTGCGGCGCACAGCCGACAGCCGAGCCGACGAGCACGCCCACCGACGTACCGACCGTTACCAACACACCGGTGCCACCAACCGCCACCAGCGTGCCGACCGAGTTGCCCACCAACACACCGGTGCCACCAACTGCCACCAGCGTGCCGACCGAGTTGCCCACCAACACACCGGTGCCACCAACCGCCACCAGCGTGCCGACCAGCGTGCCTACCAAC
>JACMIM010000782.1 GCA_014381165.1 Roseiflexaceae bacterium | reverse complement strand
GGTGCCGGTCGCACAATAATTCATTCCTCCTAAGAGTTACGCAGTTGGCGACTTCAGCCTGCGGCAGCATGGAACATCTATCTTTTTTGTTTCGTTGTTTGGTGCGTTGCACCAAACAACGAAACAATTACTCGTTAGTTCCTTGCCCGCCGCAGGCGAAATGAAAACGCTTGGGCAACTGCGTAAGTCCTACCTACTTTGGAATGTAGATGATTTCGGTGTCGCGGTACAGCACCTGGTAGTTCGTGCGAATGGCAGCGAGCATCTCGGGCGTCCAGCGGCCCGAGGGGTCGATTCGTTCGGCCTCGACATCAATTGGGATGATGATGGCACCGAAGCGCCGTTGTGTTATGTCATCTATCATGCCAGTTTGATCCCACAGCCCACTGTGCGCAACCGGGCCGAACCCCGAGGGATCATCATAACGCAACGGTTTGTCGGCCAGGTACAACAGGCTCGGGTCGTCGGCTAGCACCTCGCCAGGCACGGTCTTGATAAAATCGATGTAGCGCTGCGGCGTGCCGGTTCGCACGAGTTCACCGCCATACCACTCCGGCGGCGAGAACGCCAATGCCATCTGTAGCCCAAACAGGCCAACCACCGCGCTTGCCAGCACTGGTCGCAGCGCTAAGTTACGCATCGCCCAGCCGATCATGATTCCACCTGCCATGGCAAGTGCAAGCAGCGTTTCTAACAGGTGGTTGTGGTTTGCACCAGTCTTGCCGGCACCGTAGAGCGTGGCCGGAACGATCAGCAGGTAGCACGCGACGATCTGCGCGCGCGGCGCGCGCCAGGCCAGCGCCAACGTGGCCAGGCCAAGCAGCATCAGCGGCCAGGTGTAGCCCAGTAAACTCACGAATTTGAACAACAACTGCGGCGTCCATAATGCATTGCGGTGCTGCGTCCAGATGTGAAATGTGAACTGGCCTGCCGACCACCGATCAAGCAGTAGCCACGCGAGACCAATCACGCCCAGATAGCTCGCGCCGAACAGGATTGTGCGGAAGCGCAGCGGGAATCGGCCTCGATAGCCAGCCTGAGCATCCCCACGCCAGGCGCGCAGATCAGCGAGCAGAAACGCCAGGCCGGCAGCAAGCGGCGCAGCAAGCGCGGTCTGCTTCGTGAAAAATGCTAGTGCAAAGCAGAGTGAAGAACAGAGAACAAAGAACGAAGAACAAAGAACAGAGAACAAAGAACCGAGCCTGAACTCCGAAATTCTTTGTTCTTTGTTCTTTGTTCTCCGAATTTTTCTGTTCTTTGTTCTCTCAGCGAGTGCTAGTGTCGCGAATAGCAGGCCTAGTGCTGTCCATAGCAGCGCATACATGTCCGGCTTGATTCTGGTTGCCCAAAGCGCAAGTGGTGGGAAGCTGAACAGCAGTGCGGCGGCGAGGAAGCTCGCCAGCAACGAGCGGCTGACCCGCCAGGTAATCAGAGCGGCGACCATCACAACGCCCACTGCCGAAAGCAGTGAGACTATTCTGCCGCTCCAAAACGGATGTGGCGCGGCGAACTGATCGGCGAAGCCGAGCGCCAGCGGGTGCCAGGGTGGATACGGCGCTGACACAAATCGGTACAGCTCAAACGGCTGGTAGAGCTGCTGCCCGTTCCACAGCAAGTGTGCCTGAGTGAGCAGCGGGCCTTCTAACCCATCGGCGGGGTAGGCATACCACATGAGGCTACTCACCCAGCCAAAAGCCCGGCTAGCGAACATGACACCAACCGCTCCAAGCAAAAGCCATAGCATGGCGCGCAGCACAGCCAGGCCACTCATATTCCACATGCGATCTTTGATTTGAGAGAGTTGTGCCATAGTGGTATACTACAGCATAATCACACAACGTAGCCCTGCGACTTTGGTGTTCGTCCATGACCGCGCCCCGCAGTTCACGCGGTGCCCCCCAGCGGCAGTGGGTAGGTATCGGCAATCCGCCGGAGCATCGTCCTTTTTGCGGTGTTGGGCATTGACACGCGCTTTGTGCAAGCGCAGCACACGAGAACAGGCCACATCTACAGCATGCTGTGGCCCAATCTATGCTCATCGAAAGACGTATCGCAGGTGCCGCCGTTTTGGCCGCGCCGGGAAATGAGCAGCCCCAATGTGTGTAACACGCCTGTTTGCTAGGGCCTGATCACGAACACAGCCCTGGAGTTTGGCCTGGTGAGGCGCACTGCCACCAGAGAGTATCGCTGTCTTCGCCGCCAATAACCCGGTGCTGTATCGCCGGGGGCGCTGTCTTCGCCGCGCATAGATCGCGCTGCGCCGTCCCGTAGTATCTAGCAGCCGCCGCCGAAGAGCGCGGCTCAAACGCAAAAAGGACTCCGATTTTGAGTGCAGAACGACTCCAAAAGGTGCTGGCAGCTGCCGGCATCGCCTCTCGCCGCGACTGTGAGGTTCTCATCGAGGCTGGCCGCGTTACCATCAATGGTAAAGTTACGAACACCCTGGGCGCACGGGTTGACCCAGACACCGATGAGATTCTTGTCGATGGTGCGCCAATCAGAAAGGCCGAGGCGCGCACCTATGTTATGCTTAACAAGCCTACCGGCGTGATCTCCACCTCCGAAGACACCCACAATCGACCGACAGTTGTCGAGCAGGTGGGCAGCAAAGCGCGGCTGTTTCCGGTCGGGCGGCTCGACCAGGATAGCGAGGGGCTGATTCTCCTGACCGACGACGGCGCACTGACCCAGCGGCTGACCCACCCCAGCTTCAATGTCGAAAAAGAGTATCGCGCCCTGCTCGACCGTGCCCCTGATGCCGATGCACTACGCGAATGGCGCGACGGCGTGGAACTCGACGGCGAGATCACGGCTCCTGCTTGGATCGACACCAAAGAGACCACCGACGACGGCGTGTGGGTGCGAATTGTGCTTCAAGAGGGCCGCAAACGCCAGATTCGCGAAGTAGCTCGCCTGCTCGGCTACGAGGTGCGGCGGCTCATCCGGGTGCGCGAAGGGTCGCTCATGCTTGGTGACCTGCCGATTGGTACGTCGCGCAACCTGACTGACGAAGAGGTCGAGACTATCTGGAAGCACGTCGGCGGTCGACCAAGTGAAGATGGCTTCGCACAGGAAGATGAAAATAGCCCGCGCCGCCGCCGCAGCATCTCAACGCTCGGCGCGGTCGCCACATCACGCGGCGGGCGCGATCAAACCGAGCGGCCTCAGCGCGACGACCGCCCGCGCCGCGATGACAACCGCCCAAGCAGCTTTGGTGATCGGCCCCAGCGCGACGACCGACCCCGCGACGACCGCCCGCGTCCTGGTGGCTACGGCCAGCGCGATGATCGACCGCGTCCCGGTGGTTACAGCCAGCGCCCAGATCGCCCAAGCTCTGGT
>JACMIM010000008.1 GCA_014381165.1 Roseiflexaceae bacterium | reverse complement strand
TTCTCGTCGCCAGTAATGGGGCTGAAGGAGTATTACACAGGGCTGATAACGTAGATGCATTCTTCGGCACCGCAGGCGCAGCATTCGGTTTCCTGGCCACGCATGCGCGTGCCGGTCAGGCCGTGCAGCGCGCCAATAAATACGCCCAGCGTGAAGGCACAATGTGGCTGCGCGGCCACCTGACCAAACGTGCAGGCACCTTCGGTAAGATGCACGCGGTAGGCACCATCGGGGAGATTGTGAATGGCCTGTACCAAGCAAAGCCGCGTGCCCCGCTCGCCCAGGGTGTCGTCCAATAGCTGCCGTATGGCGGCACCATCGCTTACTGCACCAAGCAAACCTAAGCCTGCGATTACATCGTAACCGCGCTGTCGGCCAGCGGCGACAACCGGCGCACGTTCGGCAACGTCCTCGGTACCAACGCGCAAATACTGAAAACAAATCAAACTCATGTAGTTGCCCAGCGTTGCGCGCGTGGCAGGAAGCGTAGTCGTGGTCATTGATCGACTCCTCGTGTGTTAGAAAGATAGCCCATTGATTGATGAGGAAGTGGCAAAACGGCGACCGACCCTACAGAACGCCGCCAATAGCTTTGGCAGCGTCACGCGCCTCGATGCGCACCATACCAAGGTTAGCGCCCTGGCGCAGGTTGATGGCGAGCAGGCTTTGATCACCAGCAGGCAACACCATGAACATGCCATTGTCCGACTTGATGATTGCTTCTTCGGTCAAGCCAATTTTAAGCTCGCCAGAAACACGCTTGGTTACACCGATCATAGTTGCGGCGACCGCACCAACCCGATCAGCATTCACATCGGTAGACATGCGCGAGGCGAGCACGATACCATCGCTGCTGACGGCAACTGCGCCGGCCATGTCATTGCCGAGGTTCTGGGCCAGACGCTCCAATAGACCAATAATCTGTTCCTGACGTGTTGCCATGACGTTGTTTCCCTTACTGTGCGAATATATTGTCACCTCTCTGTGGGCAACAACTGCGCTGTGATCGTAGCGCTGAATGCCCATGTCTATGTCAGCAGATGCACAACAAATACTACACAGGTTCGAAGCATAGTCTTTGCGCTTGTAGTGCGGAAGTACTGCATGAGTTGTGCGTAGCGATCTGGTATAATGCGCCGCGATGACAGCACCCGAAACAGCAGACATGCAGCACACGCGACCAAGCGAAGAGCGTGAGGATGCCCTGGCATCTCAGATCGATACCTGGATCGCGCATATGCCCTGGCGTCCTGATTATGTCAAATGGCGGGAGGGCCGCATCTGGCAGGAGCACATTCAGGGCGAGCGCCTGCGCTTGATCAGGCGGTACGGTGGCGAGCTAGCCGGGCGGCGCGTGCTCGATCTTGGCGCTGGCATGGGTGGCACGGCGGTCGCACTGGCGCTCGCAGGTGCGCAGCCGCTGGCGTATGAGTACAACCCGGCCTATTGCACGATCACCAGGCTGCGTGCGGCGCGCTACGCCCTCGATCTGCCGGTGATCAATGGTGCTGGCGAGGCGTTGCCATTTGCCAATGGAACGTTCGATCTGGCGATCTGCTGGGATGTGCTGGAGCATGTGCAGAATCCAGAGCAGCTGATTGCCGAGTTGGCGCGCGTCGTTCGGCCTGGCGGCAGGGTGCTGATCACGGCTATCAACCGCTTTGCCTGGCGCGACCCGCACTATCACATGCCGCTGCTGAACTGGTTGCCACGCCCACTGGCCGAGTTGATTATTGATCGCTACGGGCGCAGCAAGCGCGGCGCGGGCTTCACCGACCGGCAGCGGCTTTCCGAGATGCACTACTATACGCTGCCCGGTTTTCGCAGGTTGGCTGCGCGCCATGGTTTCCGTGTGGGCGATCTTGGCGAGGATCGTGTGCGCCGCGCCGAGGGCAGCGCGCGGGGCGTCAAGGGCCGCGCCCGCGATACCCTGGGCCGCCTGGGGTTGGCGCTGCCGGCCTACCAGGCTTACCGTGCAGCAGTGATGGGAACGTATGAGCTGGTGATGCTGCGCACAGCGTAATGCTTCACAGGAATCAAGATATTTCGTTATGACATTACGGGATCAATCCCAGCCAGTGGCCGGAAGGCTTACCAATCGGGCGCAGGTGCGGGTGGGCAACCTTCCCTGGGCGTTGCTCGCGTTGCTCGGCAGCACGCTGCTGCTGTTATGCGTGGCCTATGCGCTGCGGCCTGCCGCCTCGGTCGCGATCGGCGGGCGGTATGACGCGCCATTCGTGGCTGGCACGCACGAGCGCGAATTCGGCGCGCTTTTTCCACTGCGCGAGTTCGCTTGGCCTACGACGAGTGATACACTCGCCCTTG
>JACMIM010000781.1 GCA_014381165.1 Roseiflexaceae bacterium | reverse complement strand
CCAAATTGATTACGTTCATCAGCCCAAACGAAAACGCCAGGCCGAGCGCGATCAGCAGCAGAATCGAACTGAGGCTTAGCCCGTAGAACATCTGAGTGAGCAGCGTCGCCAACTTTTTACCTTAAGAAGAGGTTTGGAGGGGCTTCGCCCCTCCAAAAACCCCTTTTCTATAAATCTACGCCCCTATCCCGCCAGACCTGCCGCCCAGCTATAGCTCTTGAGGAAGGGATCGGGCTTGATCGGCTGGCCCGAGCTCCAGATCTCGTCGAACATGCCGTCGCTGCGCGCCTTGCCGATGCGCGCCGTCTTGAACACGTGCTGGGTTTCGCCGTCAATCGTCACCAGGCCGCTTGGCGCCTGGAAGGTCAGGCCCTTGGCCGCCGCTTTGACCGCTGCGATGTCCGCCGCGCCAGCCTTATTCACGGCTGCGGCCCACAGGTAGACCATGAAGTAGGCCGCCTCGATCGGATCGTCGGTCACGCGGTCGGCGCCGTACTTGGCCTTGTACGCCTCGACGAACTTCTTGTTCTCGGGCGTGTCTGTGGTTTCAAAGTAGTTCCAGGCCGTGAGGTGGCCGATCATGTTGTCCGGGCCAATGCCGCGGATCTCCTCTTCGGCCACGCTCACCGAGAGCGTCAGCAATTGATCCGATGTCAAACCGATGTCCTTCAACTGCTTGAAGAAGGCCACGTTGCTGTCGCCGTTGAGCGTGTTGAACACGACATCGGCGCCCGACG
The DNA here is from genome assembly GCA_014381165.1 of Roseiflexaceae bacterium. GTDB lineage: Bacteria > Chloroflexota > Chloroflexia > Chloroflexales > Roseiflexaceae > JACMIM01. The sequence goes on along the minus strand of JACMIM010000781.1, from coordinate 1,953 downwards.
CCTGGATCTTGCTGATCACCGTGCTGTACTCGGTGGCGCCAAGCGGCGTGTACTCTTCGCCCACCGCCTCCAGGTTGCTCGCTTTGAGCTGCGCCTTGATGATCTTGTTGGCGGTGCGGGGGAACACGTAGTCCGAGCCCAGCAGATAGAACTTGGTCTTCTTAGATTCCCCCAGCAGGTACTCTACGGCCGGGATAATCTGCTGGTTCGTGGTTGCGCCGGCGTAGAAGATGTTCGGCGATGCTTCCAGCCCCTCGTACTGAACGGGGTACCAGAGCAGCCCGTTCAGGCTCTCAAAGACCGGCAGCACCGCCTTGCGGCTGGCCGATGTCCAGCAGCCGAATACGGTGGCGACCTGGTCGACCTCGATCAGCTTTTTCGCCTTTTCTGCGAAGGTCGGCCAGTCCGACGCGCCGTCTTCGATCACGGGTACGATCTGCTTGCCCAGCACGCCGCCCGCAGCATTGATCTCCTCGATCGCCATCAGCTCGGCATCCTTGACCGATACCTCGCTAATAGACATGGTGCCGCTCAGCGAGTGCATAATGCCGACCTTGATCTCGCCACCTGCCGTAGCTGGAGCCGTGGTAGCGGCAGTGGCAGGGGCGGTGGTAGCGGCAGTGGCGGGGGCGGTGGTAGCGGCGGGCGCCTCGACGGCGGGCGCGGCCCCACACGCGGCAAGTAGCGCGGGGGCGAGGAACGCCGCACTCGTACCTGTCAGTGCGCGCAGAAAGGCGCGGCGAGTTATCTGTTTCGACATTACCAAAGCTCCCTTCGATCAAACGTCCAGCACGGTTCCGAACATCGTCGCCGTGCAGCGCATGGCACGCCGAGCGATGGGCCTGCGCCACCTGTTAACAAGACAAGCGGCATCAAACCCTACTACTTCAGTTGTAGCGGCCATACCATCGTTGGAAGGAAGCAACCTTGAACCGTGGCATCATCGCCGGGGAGAGGGCGGCCAACCTGGCGTTCGAGGCGTAACGCACCTGCTGGTGCATACAGTGGGGAGGCTTTAGGAACGCGCGCGCCCTTTGATCTTATCGTATTGTTAATTTTTAACAACAGCCAAACTATCTACAGTTGTATCAACCGCATTTGGTTAAGCTGCACATATTAGATATTCTTACCTCCCTGGTCGCAATCGACACTGCTAATTTGACACGGGCGTTCTGGTTAAAAATGTGTATGCGGGGATCGGCCTAAAGTCTGATCTTTCTAGCGCGATCTGTGATATAGTGACAACTATCACACTGTCGTGTAGGCGATGGGGTGGCAGGCCTCTAGCGTGCGCTATGAAGCGTAAGCACAGCTAGCACGGGCCTTTTTTGTTTGTCAAGAATATTATTGGGTACGGCATCCAGGTGAAAAGCGAAGCCCCCTCTTCGCTTCCTGCAACATCTACCGACCATATCGCCTCGATGCCATAGCCAGTAAGGAGCAGTTATGTATTACGGATACGATCACGGCAATGCTGCCAAGGAGCGCCATGCTGACCTGATACGGGACGCAGAGGTGTGGCGCCTCACGCGCAAGGTGAAGACGGCTCAGTCCTCTGGGCAGCAGTGGTCGAGCGCGCTGCGTATCTGGTTTGGCAAGCAGCTGATCGGCTGGGGCCGACAACTGGTACGAGCCGCATAAGCCGCCTACCCACGCTAGCGCCAGCTCACACAAACAGGGCCTCCTCGCGTAATGCACGAGGAGGCCCTGTTTTCGTATTCCCGGGGATTGGTGTTATTGCCCGATCCCAGCCGGAACCTGATCCAGGAACCCGATCACGGTGCGCAGGCGGCCATCCGGCGCAATGATGGCCACATCGGTCCCTGCCGCCACAGCCGGCCCATCCGCCGGCGCGAGCTCCCACGAGAACCGCACGTGGTCGTGATGGGTGTCGAGCGTGCCGATCTGCCGGAAGCGATAGCCGGGGAACTGATCTTGGACGCCTTGCACCAT
>JACMIM010000780.1 GCA_014381165.1 Roseiflexaceae bacterium | reverse complement strand
CCGGCGCGCGCGATCGCCCGCAGCGCCGCGTCCTCGCGCCCAGCGCGATCGCGCGCATCGCGAATGGTTTGTTTTTTGGCAAAGCACAGTATTCCGCGCGTGGCCCGGAATACGCGGTTGTTGGCCCCGCCGGCTACTGGCTCGACCAGCCAGCCCTGCCAGCATAGCGGATGCGTTGGCGGCGCAGCATCAAGCCGTGCGAGCAGCGGCGCGAATGGCAGCATAACCACCTCAGGTGTAGTTGAACATCGTTTCAGCCCGCGCAGGCGGGCTTCGTCCACCCAGCCAGCGGCTTCAGCCGCGCGGCGCTGGTGGGCGAGGGCGAGGGTGGGGGTGCAGGGTTGGTATGGCGGCGCTGCAATATTGTACACAAGAACCGTCGCATCTGCTCCGGTTCGTGGTAGCATGGGTGGGCAACATGTAACTCCGCCAAAGGAGAACCCTATGACCACACAAGCACAGCGCGCCCTGGTGATTGGCGCACACCCCGACGACAACGAATTCGGCGCTGGTGGCAGCGTGGCGAAGCTCGCAGCCCAGGGCTGGGATATCACGTTTATCATTGCCACCAATGGCAACAAAGGCACGCACGATCAGGGCATTTCGCCCTATACCCTGAGCGAAACCCGCGAACACGAACAGCGCGCGGCGGCGGCGGCGCTCGGCGTGCAGCGCGTAATCTTTTTGCGTAACAACGACGGCGAGCTAGAGCCGACCCCACAGCTGCGCGCCGAATTTGCACTGTACATTCGTCACTTCAAGCCCAGCCTGGTGTTTACCCACGATCCCTGGAAACACTATATGCTGCACCCCGACCATCGGGCGGTCGGCTTTGCCGTGATCGAGGGCATTGTCAGTGCGCGCGACCACCTGTTCATGCCCGGCCTTGGCCAGATCGGGATTGGTGTGTGGCGGCCCGAGGCGCTGCTGCTATGGTCGGCGGAAACGCCTGACTATGTCGAAGATGTTACCGACTTCGCGGAGCAGAAGTTTGCGGCGCTGCGCGAGCACCGCAGCCAGCTGATCCATGTGGATGGCTGGGAGCAGCGTGTGCGCGAGCGCATGGCCGAGCTTGGCCGTGAGCAGGGCTACGCGGCGGCTGAATCATTTAAGCGCATTGTGGTGTAGTTAGGTAGTAGGTATGCAACACATCACGCCCGACCTGGAAACAACCACGCACCAGGGTGTTGTCCTCCAGCAAAGCGATATGCTCTGGGTGTTCCGTCGGCTGACACAGGCCGGCATACTGTTCCAACTCCTGCAACTGGCGGTATTCTATATCAGCCAGGATTATTCGCTGCCAATATTTGTGTCTTCGCTGGTGTGTCTGGCTGCTGTTATGATTGGGCACGCCCTGATCAAGCGCGGGCGCACACAGTTGGCAATATGCCTGTTGATTGGTACGCTTCTGGCTGCAATCATAGCCGGCCATGTGCTGACCGAGTCCTCACAAAGCGCGCTGCTGATCTCGATGACGCTTGTGCTAGTGCTCGCCCTGACCAGCCTTGAACGGCGTTTGATCGAAATTGTGCTGTGGCTGGGAGTGATCAGTAGCAGCAGTCTCACGCTGCTGGCGCTCTACCGCATGCAACAGGGCCGTATGACCTCGGAAACGCCAGTAACGCTGCTGATCTCCTGGTTTGCCTTTCTGATTGTGGTCTGGCTGCTCTGGCAGTTCTACCTGCGCCTGACAACTGCGCTTGCGCTGGCGGTCGCCTCCCGCGACGAACAACAGACATTTCGCCTGGCGCTGGCCCAGTCAGAAGCGCGGTTTGCCTACGTTTTCCGTTCGCGCCTGATCGGAGTTGCTATCGCGACAGTCGATCAGCTGCTGATTATCGATGCGAATGAGCAGATATTACAGATGACCGGCTACCGGGCCGAGGAAGTGATTGGGCGCTCGCTGTTCGAGTTCAGCGCCACCACAAGCTCTGCCGACCACGCACGCTTTCTCGACAAATTGCACGCGCGGCAGGCGCTGCTCAATCAGGAGATCGTTTACCGCCACAGCAGCGGCGAAGAGCGCGAGATGCTGGCTTCCTTTGAGACTGTCCACACGGGTGATACCGGCTATGTAATTGTGCTGGCACAGGATGTCACCACGCGAAAACGAACCGAGCGTGCGCTGCGTGAAAGCGAACGCTTCTACCGCTTGATTACCGAGAACACTCGGGATTTGATCGCGCTGCTGGACGAACAGGGCGCGTTTGTTTATGCTAGCCCATCATACCAAGGTGTGCTGAACTACGCCACGGCGCAACTGATCGGCCAGCCAGTGTTTGCGCTGGTCTTCCCGGATGATAGCGCCAACTTCTGTGCGTATTGGCAGGAACTCCACACGCAGGGCGAGCAGCTGATCTCGGTGCGCCTGCTGGCGGCTAGCGGTGAAGTGCGTTGGTTTGAAGTTCAGGCGACGACTCTCGAACAGCCCGAGCTGCGCGGCGTCGTGTTGGTCGCCCGCGATACAACCGAGCGGCGCAATCTGGAAGCGCAGTTTCAGCAATCGCAGAAGATGGAAATCATTGGCAGACTGGCGGGCGGCGTGGCCCACGATTTTAACAACCTGATTTCTGCGATCAACGGCTACACCGAGCTTGCCCTGGGCGATCTGCCAGCAGATTCTGCGGTACGCCAGGACATCACGGAAATCCAGCGCGCAGCTGGTCGTGCCGCCGGGTTATCGCGTCAACTGCTGACACTCGCGCGCCGTCAGGTGATCGAGACAAAGCTGGTCGATCTGAACGCGCTGCTGCTTGAAACCGATCGCCTGCTGCGTAGGTTACTCGGCCAGGATGTCGAGTTGGTCACGCTGCTTGCGGCAGAAGACTGTGTGGTGCGCGCCGACCCAGGCCAGATCGAGCAGGTGCTGATCAACCTGGCGATCAATGCACGCGATGCGATGCGCGACGGCGGAAAGCTGGTGATCGAGACCGACCTGGTGCAATTGGACGATGCGTATGTGCGAGCGCATGTCGGCGCGCGGGCGGGCAGCTATGCACGAATCACGGTGACGGACACTGGTGATGGGATGTCGCCTGAAACACAGCGAGCCGTGTTCGAGCCATTCTTCACGACCAAGCCGCCCGGCCAAGGCACTGGGCTGGGCTTGGCCACCAGCTATGGCATTATCACGCAGCACGGCGGCAGTATTACCGTGTACAGCGAACTGGGACATGGCACCAGCTTCAAAATCTACCTGCCGCACCTGCCAATGGCGATCGGCGAGCCGGCGCTGCTTGGCGAGCCAAGTGAATTCCCCAGCGGCACTGAGGTTATTCTGCTGGCCGAAGATGAGCCTTCGGTGCGTGAGATTGTATCCAGAGTGCTGCGCGCACGCGGCTACACCGTGCTAGAAACCACCAATGGAGATGAAGCACTACGCCTGGTGGAACAACATGTCGATCAGCCGATCGATCTGTTGCTGACCGATCTGGTCATGCCGGTGATGGGCGGCGTGGCGCTGGCCGAGCGGCTGCGTGAGCTGCGCCCCAGCCTGCGCGTGCTCATGATGTCGGGGTATTCTGGCAACACTAACCAACCCCGCAAGCTTGGCGCGGCCCAGGCATTCATCCAAAAGCCGTTTTCGATCGTGGCGCTGGCACAGAAGGTGCGCGCGGTGCTTGACGCATAGCAGCGCAGGCGCGGGTTTCAAGCCTGCGCCTGCGCTGGTTGCCGCTCCAGCGCCACCAGCAGGATGGCCACGTCGGCCGGGTTGATGCCGGCCAGCCGTGCGGCCTGGCCGAGTGTGGCCGGGCGAAAGCGCTCCAGCACCTGACGAGCCTCGTTGCGCAAGCCCTTGAGCGCGCCAACATCGAAATCAGCCGGGATGCGGCGCGTTTCCATGCGCATGACGCGCGCGATCTCGCGCTGGGCTTTCGCGATATATGCGCCATAAACTGCCTCGATCTCGACCTGCTCGGCCACATACTCCGCTGCCGCCGGTAGGTCGAGCGCGGCGCTGAGCGCAGCATACCCGACACCGGGGCGGCACAGCAGTTCCTCGGCGCTCATCTCGGTGCTCATCGGCGCGACGCCAGCCTCGGCCAGCCGTGCGTTCGTCGCCGCCGATGGATACACCCGCCGCCCACGCAGCAGCCCCAGTAGCTGCTCGGTTTGGGCGCGCTTGGACTCTACGGCTGCGGCGCGCTGCGCATCGACCAGGCCAAGCTCAGCGGCCAGCGGCGTCAGGCGCATGTCGGCATTGTCGCTGCGCAGCAGCAGCCGGTGCTCGGCACGCGAGGTGAACATGCGGTATGGCTCGTGAATCTCCTTGGTCACGAGATCGTCGATCAGCACGCCAATATAGGCTTGATCGCGCCGGAGCATAACCGCCGGTCGATTCTGGGCCTGGCGCGCGGCGTTGATGCCAGCCATCAGGCCCTGGGCTGCGGCCTCCTCGTAGCCGGTGGTGCCATTGATCTGGCCAGCCATAAACAGGCCCGGCAGCCGCTTCGACTGCATGTCGGCGGTGATCTCGCCGGTGGCCACCGCGTCATACTCGATCGCATAGCCAGGGCGCGTGAGTTCGACCTTGCGCAGCGCCGGAATAGCCCGCAGCATGCGCCACTGCACATCCTCAGGCAGCGAGGTATTGCAGCCCTGCACATACACCTCGCTGGTCGTCCAGCCCTCCGGCTCCAGAAACATACCATGGCGCTCCTTGTCGGCAAAGCGCACGATCTTGTCCTCGATACTGGGGCAGTAGCGCGGCCCCACGCCCTCGATCACGCCCGAAAACATGGGCGCGCGATCAAGATTCT
>JACMIM010000779.1 GCA_014381165.1 Roseiflexaceae bacterium | reverse complement strand
TGAGCCAGATCGGCAAGCCGTATGTCTGGGGCGATGAAGGGCCAAGCACCTTCGATTGTAGCGGCCTGATGCAATGGTCGTATGGCCAGATCGGGCGTACCATCCCGCGCACAGCTCAAACCCAGCGCGATGGGCTGCCAGCGGCTTTAGCCAGCGCCCTGCAACCGGGCGATCTGGTGTTCTTCTCGCCGCGAGGTCGCACGGCGATTACCCATGTCGCTATGTATATTGGAGACCAGGATGGTGATGGCAGCGGCGATGTGGTTCATGCGATCAGTCCTAAGTACGGTGTTCAAATGACAAAAAACATCTTCGCGACAGCGTACTACAGCGGCGCGCGCTGCCAGCTGTGTATCGCTGGCTTTGCAACCATACGGTGACACTCCCACCCCTCAAGGGGCGGGCTTCTTGCTTCAACGCGCCTTGCCTGCGTTCGCAGGACTGACAGATGCTCGACAAGCGTTTTGCGTCTCGGCATGCCCTGCCGCGACGTGGTGCATGAACAACCGTACACCTTCTCGGTCGATGTTGCCAGCGGCGTTCACGTCCCGGTCGTGCGTGCTGCCACATTGAGCGCACATCCAGACGCGGTCGGCAAGGGTCAGCGCGTGATTGGCCGCACCACACGCACCACACCGCCGCGACGAGGGATAGAAACGGCCAATTACCTGCACATAGCCATCAACACGGTCGGCTTTATAGGTCAAGAACGTGCGAAATTGGCCCCAGGCCGCATCGTATACGCTTTTCGCCAGCTTGGTTCTCGCTAGACCGCGTACCGACAGGTCTTCAATCGAGATCAGGTCAAAGCTTTTGACGAGACGGGACGTGAGTTTATGCAGGAAATCGCTGCGCTGCTGTCGAATTTTGGCGTGCAGGCGGGCGACCTGTGCGCGTGCTTTCGCACGGTTCGCACTCCCGCGCTGTTTGCGGCTCATCGCACGTCCAGCACGGGCCAGCTTCCGTTGCTGGGTACGGAAGACGCGCGGGTTGTCGACTGTTTCACCGGTACTCAGCACGGCAAACGACTTCAAGCCCAGATCAACGCCAACGTGGGTGCGCGGCGTGCGGTTCGTGTGTGCTGACACTTCCTGCTCGGCAACAATCGCCACGTACCAGTGACCATCAGCCTCGCGCTTAAATGTGGCACTTTTGGGAGTCCCGGCCAGTGGTCGGTGGATACGCGCGGGAATCAGACCAATCTTGGGAACACGAATCGTTTGTCCCGCAATTGCCACCCGCTGCGGGATACGAAACCGTGGAGTATCGCGTTTTATAGAACGGAAGCGTGGGAACCTGGCACGTTTGGCGAAGAAGTTGCCGAAAGCAGTTTCCAGATCGCGCAACGCTTGCTGGAGCAGCTGGCTGTCGATGTCCCGCAACCACGCGGTTGCTGGCTGCTGTTTGAGTTCGGTCAACGCAGCCGCCAGCGCATGGTAGGTCAAGCCCTTGCCGGTAAGGGTGTAATAGGCACGCTTGCGGGACAGCGCCCAATTCCAAACCCACCGCCGCGCGCCCGCAGACCTCGCGAGTACCGCAGTTTGCCCGCTGCCTGGTTCCAAACGATAGCGGTAAGTTATTTGAACGATTCGCATTGGCTTTATCCCGTATCAGGTACACCACCAGTATAGCACGGCTGTGCGAGCGTTGCAAGCCCGAACGCGAGCGACCTGTCGCATACGACCACTCGCTCGCACGTAGCCCGCTCGCAATTCATCCCACCGCTGAAGCGGCAGGTTTTCTTGCGGATATTCTATAAAGGCCAAAGGCATGTCATGCGCCCGTCCTTGCACTAGAACGGGTCAATAGCTTTGAGACGGATTTCGCCTGCGGCGGTGGTGGAACTAACTAATAATTGTTTCGGTGTGTGGTGCAAAGCGCCACACACCAAAACAAAAAAGACATAGCTTCCGCGCTGCCGCAGGCAGGAACCGCCAACTGCGTAAGTCCTATAGCAATTACAATCCCGCTAGGGATGCTTTATTCGCCTTGCGGTACGAGTTGTGATATATGTATGTCTATCGAAGAATCGTGCCAAGAGGAGTTTCGCAATGACCATCAACAAAATCGGCGATCCGCAGGCGCTATCCCGCCAAATCATGGAAGCGACCAACAACCTCACCGACGAGCAAGCTTCGCAGCGCTACCAGCAGATTCTCGCCCAGCTGCCGCCAGATCAGGCCGAGGATTTGAACGCGATGGCCATGAGCCAGGTCGGCCAGACCGAGCGGCACTCGCTAGCTGCGCAGCTCCGCCAGGCCAATAACGATCCCGACAGTCCCTTCGATGGCTACGACTATGATGATGACGACGAGGCCGCAAGTCCAGCCAGTCTTGGCCGCATGTCGTTGCAGGCGCAGCAGCAGGACCCGCGTTTGCTTGGCGGCATGCTGGGCGGGCAGCAGAGCGGACTGGGCGGGCAGATCGGCAAGGCCGCGCTGTCGGCGCTGGCCGCGCTGCTGATCCGCAGGATGATGAGCGGCCAGGCCGCTGGCTCCAGCTCCGGCCTGCCCGCGCAGGGCGGGCTACCCTCGGGGCAGCCCATGCCTGGCGGTCTTGACCTCGGCTCGATCCTGGGTGGGCTGCTCGGCGGTGGGGCGGGCGGCCAGCCCATGCCAAGCAGCCAATCGATACCTGGTGGCGATCTTGGCTCGATCCTAGGCGGGCTGCTCGGCGGTGGGGCGGGCGGCCCCAGCCAGGGCCTGCCGCCACGCGCTGGCCAGCCCATGCCAAACAGCCAGCCGATGCCCGGCGGTCTTGACCTCGGCTCGATCCTGGGTGGGCTGCTCGGCGGTGGGGCAATCTCACGCCAGTCCCAGCAGGGCGGCGACCTCGGCTCGATCCTGGGTTCTATCCTTAGTGGCGCTCCTCAGGATGTGCCCACGCCGGCGAGTGAACCGGCCAAGCGCAGCCATCGCCGGTAGGTTCGCCAACGGCGGGCAAGCGGCAAAACTGCTAGGACTTAGGCAGTTGGCGGCTTCAGCTTGCGGCAGCGTGGAAAAACTATCTTTTTTGTTTCGCTTTTTGGTACAAAGCACCAAAAAGCGAAACAATTATTGGTTATTTCCTTGCTCGCCGCAGGCGAAAAGAACGAAAATATTCATATTTCAAGAACAGCTAAAGGAAGCGAGCAGCCGTGGCGCAGAAGAAAGCCCCCCACCTCATTATCTTTGGCCCGCCTGGCGCGGGCAAGAGCACCCAGGCCAAGCTACTGGTCGAGCGCTGGCCGATCGCGGCGATCTCCACCGGCAAGATGCTGCGCGAGGAGGTTGCCCGCAAAACGCCACTGGGCGAGCAAGTGCGCGAAGCGCTGGCTCGTGGCGATCTGATCGACGACGAGATCATGGTTTCGACGATCAGCAGCTGGCTGGAGAACTCGCCTGAGGATCGCGGCTTTCTGCTCGATGGCTTTCCACGCACGGTGGTGCAGGCCGAGCGTTTCGCCGAGATTCTCGACGAGCTGGAGCGCCCGTTGAGCGCGATTCTCAATCTAGAGTTGTCGGTTTCGGAAGCGGTCTATCGGCTAGGCGGGCGGCGGCAGTGCTATGGCGTGGGCGCAGAGGAAATCATTCATGTCAACGATGAATCTGCCGTCTCGCGCTGCTTGGAACGCGGCGGCCTGCTGGTGCAGCGCCCGGACGACCTGCCGAATGTGATCGTCAAGCGCCTGAATGTGTACGAGGCCGAAACCGAGCAGGTGCTCGACTACTACGCGCCGCGTAAGCTGACTCACACGATCAATGCAGGCGGCTCGCCCGACGAAGTCGCCCAGCGAATTGGGCGCATCGTCGAATCAACGACCAGCAGGTAGCAACACACGGCGTGCGACGTTCGCGCACATGGCCACCATTGCTTCAAACGACCGCAGCCCCGGCAGATACTGCCGGGGCTGCTGCTATAATGCTGTGAGAATGTAATCGTTCGTCCGCGCGAGCACATGTGCGGCGTAGCAACGTACTAAGTGGGAAGAGAGCACTTCGAACACAGGAGTGCGATGATGCTGTGTTGCTGGGTGCGATGGGTGTGAAGTGACCGCGATGATGCTATGTTGCTGGGTGCATTGGGTGTGATATGCTGTTCGAATGTGCCCGCGCTTCTGACATTGCCACTATAGCATGCACACCTGGGCTGTAGAATGACACTTATCTCACAAAGACTGCAATACCGGTGACAGTCTAGATATCTTTACACAGATGACACGCTGCCTTCGGCGTGGGTCAATAACACCGAGAAAGGCGGCTGCTCTTGTTCGACACGCTGTTCTCGCTCGATTATCAGGGGCCGCCGTTTGTCCTGTTCTCGGCGGCGCACTTGGCCGGCATTGCCCTGGTGCTGGTCGCCTGCCTGTTGGTGGTCGCTGCGCTGCGCATCTGGCCAAATAGCCAGGTATTACGCGCCGGCCTGCGTCATGGGCTGGCGATTTTCTCGCTGGTCAATCTGTTTGCCTGGCAGGTGTGGCAATACAGTCAGGGTATCTGGACGCCGGCCTACTCGCTGCCACTGCAAATCTGCACGTTCTCGAATATTCTGTGCGCTGCTATGCTGTGGAGCCGCAGCTACCGCATGTTCGAGGTGCTGTATTTCTGGGGCTTTGCCGGTGTCCTGCAAGCGCTGCTCACGCCCGACATTGGCAGGTTTGGCTTTCCACACTTTGTCTTTCTGATCTTCTTCACCTCACATGGTGCCATTCCAGCTTCGGTGCTGTACATGATGGCGGCCGAGCGCTACCGCCCGCAATGGAGTTCGATCTGGCGCGCGACACTGGTGACGCTGGCGTTCCTGCTTGTTGTCGGTGTGATCAACTGGCTGACCGGGGGCAATTACATGTTCGTCGGTTATAAGCCGGCCTTCCCCTCGCTGATCGATTACCTGGGGCCGTGGCCATGGTACATCGGCTCGATGGTGCTGGTCGGCGCGGTCGCATTTGTGCTAGTCTACCTGCCGCTGGCTGTGTATGATGCGGTTTCGCGCCGGCGTGTGCCGCTGCGAGCGTAACGTGCTTGCGGCGGTCAAACGAGAAATAATTCCTACTTTATGGCCACAACAGTCCCCCAGCGCGAGTTCACAATTACCGGCGAATATGAGTACGACCGGCGCACGCCCACGCGCTGGGTGCTTGCGCATGTCTGGCGCTACCCCTGGCTGCCAATCGTGTTTGTGCTGACGGTAATTGGCATGGCGGTCGCCCAAAGCTTTGGTGCCATCTCGATCGGGCGGGCCTTCGATGCGTTGATCGGCGGCGGCGGCGCGGCGGCGCTTGGCGCGGCGGCGCTGTGGGTCACTGCCTCCTACCTTGGCTACGGTGCCTTCGATATTGTCAATAGCCTGGCCCTGCGCGTGCTCGGCCAGCGCGTCGAGCGCG
>JACMIM010000778.1 GCA_014381165.1 Roseiflexaceae bacterium | reverse complement strand
TAAAGATCGTCCAATTGATCATCCTTTTCCAATAAACAGAATCTACGCGGTCGCGCGACGCCGGCGGGCTGAAGCCCTCGGCTACGGGTACGAAGCCCACCTGCGCGGGCTGAAGCCCGGGTGTAGCCCGCGCAGGCGGGCTTCGTGCTGCTAGCCAGCGGCTTCAGCCGCCAGGCGAATCAGGCATTTGTAATAAAGCTGTGCTTAGATTCTGCTCAAGAGTTCACGTTTTTTCAGCTCGAACTCCTCGGTCGAAAGCAGCCCCCGGTCGCGCAAATCGGCGAGCTGATGCAGTGTGCTGGCAAGATCGGCATCGCCGCCTGAGCGTGGCCCAGCCTCCATGTATGGCGCAACCTCGCTCGGATCGTAGTAGCCAAACCCATGGGCGTACTGCTGCTTGGCATCCAGCAAGGCGCGCTTGAAATCGAGCGGATGGGAGATTTTGCGCAGCAAATTGACCGTCTCAGCGGCTGTCAGAATCTCGATATCACCATAGTCGAACATTCTGCCAAGCCAGCTCTGGCTGGTTTCCAGATCGTTGATCTTTTCAAGCGACGAATCGATGGTCTGTTTATTCAAAACGCCGCGGACACGAATAACGCGATGGCTGGTGATCACATATTCTGTGCTCATCCAGCGAATGTAATCGAACACCGCGCTCACCAGAATAGTCAAGCTAATCACCACACAAACGCCTAGCACCATTTGGCCGACCGTGATGCCGGACACAACGTTTGGGCCGCCGCCTGGAAAAGCCACCTGTGAGGCAACACCAGCAGCAATGATCAGCGCAATCAGCCCGATCTCGGCCAAAATACTGCCGACCAAGATAAAGATATGCTGCCGCCCGATGTACAGCACCTTCTCGTCCCGACCGAGCATTTCGTCAATGTAGGCCATGGTGGTCTCCTTGTGGGTCGGTTCGTACGTCATCGAGAAAGGCCACGGATTTCAGATCGCGCTCGAGCACTTGGCGAAGGTAGGCCCGCAACAACTGCTCGACCTCATGGCGGAGGCTCTCAGAAAGCGTCATCTGCTCAACTGCCTGGGCAGATTGGGTTTGCAGGTAGCGCAGCAGCTTAAATGCGCCCAAGCTCATGGGCAGGGCGCGCCGGTCAGCGTTCTCGCAGCGTGGGCAGAGCACCCCACCAGCAGTGGTACTAAAGCGCTTGGCATCCTCGCCGAGCGTCTGTTGGCAGTTGGCGCAGTTGTGCAGGCGCGGCCGGTACCCAATGTTGCCGAGCAGGCGCAGCTCGAAGTAGCGCAGCGTCAGGTCGATCGCGCGGGTGCTATCGAGTGCGCCGAGTGTCTCGACCAGCAGCTCAAAGGTGAGTGGATTCTCATCGTCCTCGCCGATCAGCCGGTCGATCAACTCGGCGGTGTAGTAGGCCGCGCTGATACGTTGGAGATCACCGCGCAGGCGCTCATAGCTTTGCCGCACCGCACTCTGGGTCACAATATCAAAGGTGCGCCCGACCGCCAGCAGCATGGTTGTATAGCAAAACAGCTCGATATGGCCAGCCAGCCGGCTGATCGTCTTGCGTGCGCCTTTCGCCACCACACGGCGCTTGCCGCCTGGCGTGAGCAGCGTCAGCAGCCGATCGGCCTCGCTCCAATCGCTGCGGCGCAGTACCACAGCCTCAGTTCGATAAACGCGCTCTCGTGGCATAGTTTACGTGTGTCACCGTTATTGCTCATTCCCAAGCTGCGTGTCGAGCCGGCGCAGCAGTGCGCCCGAGGACTGATAGGCGCGGTTAAGCTGTACCTCGCCAAGCAGCCGCGCCACCCGCCGCCGCAATGCCGCACTGGCATCACTTTCGGTTCCGAGCCGGTCGGCGGCGGCGGCATAGAATTCCAGTGCCGCCATCACCACAGTCAGGTCGCGCTCGCCCAATTGCGTCGCAGCGGGTTCAGCCTCGCCGCTGATGCCATAGCCCGCCTTGCCCAGGCGATCGATCAGCGCGGCCGCGTCACCTGGGCGAATAGCGTAGACCGCATCGCCAAGCTGTTCACCCTCGGGAAGGCGCAGGCGCTTATCGTGCCGCAACTGCTGAAGGAGTGCTGCATCGCGCGTTTCGAGCAGCGCAACCGTGCGCAGGTTGATCTGGCCATGCTGGGCAGCCCACTCGTGCAGCGTTGCAGCCACATTTTGCGGCAACGGGCGGCCAGCAGCTTCGGTTAGAAAGCGCTCGACATCTTCAAATGGCGTTCCGCGCGCCAGCTCGGCCTGGAGCGCGCGCTTGGTGAGACGGTAGCTAGCCGCCACTGCGCCTATGCTGGCGCGTTCGGCAACGCGCCCGATCTGAAAGCGCGCGTAGGGCGACGCGCCGGGGGGCACGAGTACCTCGAAACTAGGCTGGATGATCAATGGCGCGACCGGCAGCTCGTCGAGCGGTAGGTCTTGCAGCAACGCTGCGCCGAGTTCCGTCAGCCGAAAGCTTTCGAGCTTCTGATCGCACACACTAACATCCACGAGGCCTAGCCAGTACAGCGAAAAGCCGATCACCTGGCGAATCTGCTGGCCCTCGACCGCGTCCCAGTGCGCAAAGCCATCCAGTGAGACCCGGGCGTAGCTTTGCACACCCCAGGTATCGTAATGGCCGCTTGGTCGGCCATAATCTGGCTCGCTGGTCTTCACTGCGGCAGTGAAATCGGCGACTGACACCCAGGTATTGGCGGGCACTTGGCCGAGCATGCGCAGGAGTGCCCGCCGCGCCCGCGCCAGATCGCGCCCATACGCGCGCTGAAAGGTCATCCCGGCCAGGCGTACCAGCTCGTCGTAGGGCGATGTCACCCAGCCGGTGAGTAAGGTGCGGGCGCGATCGATCTGCGGAGCACGCAGCCAGTCGAGTGCGGCGCGGGTGGGGCGCAGCATACTATCAGCCGCTGGGCGCACCAGCTCGGCGTTTTGCGCCACCATGCGTAGAAAGTGAACGAATGGCAAGTGCTCTTCACGGCTGATGCCATCCAGCTTTTGGCCGGGCTGGCCATGGCGCACAAACCGCAGCAGGCTGGCCTTGTTCAGGCCGCCACTCGGCGTCACAGCGAGCACACCTGCCTGCGCCAGCGTCAGCAGGTCAAGCAATTCCTGCTCGATCACCGCGCTGCTGGCCAGCGCTGGCTCGATTGGTGGATCGACTGGCATCACTATGATACGAGCTGGCAACGGCGCGACTGGTGGTAGCAGCGGCAGCAGATTGGCGGTGATCGCATAGCTACGCTGCGCGCCATTCTGGATCGGCTGGAGCAGGCCAAACAAAAACAGTAGCTCGGTCGGTGAAGGCGGCGTATTCAATGCGAGCAGATACGCGCGGGGATTGGGGAAGCGTGTCGCATCGCGGATCACGCCGAATTCGCGCTCGAGTACAGCTGCGGCAATGCGACCGCCGCTGGCCTGCACCAGCGCCAATGCCGCCCGTTCGCGCGCGCCAAGCCCGCCGACAACGCGGCGCACCACATCCGGCTGGCCGATTGCCTCGGCCAGCGCCGCCGACGAGGAAACCAACGCATTCGGCAGC
>JACMIM010000777.1 GCA_014381165.1 Roseiflexaceae bacterium | reverse complement strand
GACAACATCGAGTTTGCTGAGAATTTCGCGCACATAGGATTTTACGGTTTGTTCGGTGAGGTTGGTCGCCGCTGCGATCTCTTTGTTGCTGAAGCCGTGGGCGATCCAGCGCAGCACCTCACGCTCGCGTGGTGAAAGCTGTGCCAGCGGATCGGTCGGCGGCATCACACGCTGCATGAGGCGTTGGGCTATTTTCGGATGAAGCTGTGGTTCGCCACGCGCTGCGGCCCGTATTGCCGCAAGCAGCGCATCGCCGCTCATTTCCTTGAGCAAGTAGCCGTTCGCGCCTGCTCGCAAGGCCGCATAGATACGCGCATCATCGCTGTAGCTCGAGAGCATGAGAATGATCAACTGCGGGTGCGCCTTGCGCAGCGTGGCAGCCGCCACAATACCATCGGTGTTTGGCATATGAATATCGAGTAGCACAACATCCGGTTGCGTTGCTGCAACCAACGCGATGACTTCCGTGCCGTTGGTTGCCGCCCCAAGCAGGCGCATGTCCGGCTCGCCTGCAATTGTCAGACTGAGCCCCCGCAGCACCACTTCGTGATCGTCGGCGATCACAACCCGTATGGCTGCAGGTGATGCAACGCCTGCTCCGCCAGATCGATCTGTAGCCATAGCGTTGTTCCTTTCCCTGGTGCGGTGCGAACGACGAGCTTTCCACCAAGCGCCGCGACGCGCTCGTGCATGCCGCGCAGCCCGTAGCCGTGAGCTGACGCGCTCGGATCGAAGCCGCACCCATCATCTATAATCGCAAGCAAGAGCGTTCCATCATCGATTGCCAGCGTCAGCTGGGCCTGTGTGACACCGCTATGCCGAAGGACATTTTGGAGTGCTTCTTTCACGACTTGTGCAAGTTCACGCGGCAGTGGTTCAGCGAGCACAAGCGATGCTGGCAGCTTCAGCGTAACCTGCAAGCCGTGTTGTTGCATCCACGTACAGTGTTGCTGCAACATCACTACGAGATCGGTTCCACCGCTTGCAGGCATGCGCAACTGACCCAGCAGATCGGCCATCTCCGTTTGTGCTTGCAGAGCGGCTTGTTCCTGCTGTTGCAGTAATAGTGCAGCCATAGCAGGATCTGTTTGTATCCGGCTGCGCGCCGCCCGCAGGCCAAGCCCAAGGCTGAACAGTGTTTGCTTTACAGAATCATGCAGATCGCGCGCGAGCCGCTGCCGTTCTTCAAACGCTGCGAGTTCACGCTGCTGGGCCAGCAGATACTCGGTGCGGGTCGCCACCCGCTCTTCCAGTTCTGCGTTCAACTGCACGAGTGAATCGAATGTGTGGGCATAGGCCAGGGCGAGCGCCGCCTGCTGAATCAAGCCCAGCAATTGCTCCTGTTCATTGGCGTCATACTTCAGGCCGGAACGGCGCGGGCCAAGCCAATACGCGCCGAGCGGCTGCCCGCCAACCAGCAGCAGCGTGCTCCACACGCCTGGTTGCGCTGCATGCGCTGGTTGCTCGAATGCTGGCCGTAGCATAAGCTTGGCCCATGGTGCCCCCAGTTGTTGCGGGAGTTCGTCCTCCAATAACTGGACAACCGCATGGCGCTGTACAACGTGCGAAAGCATGGTTCGTGCTGTGCTGATCGCATGGCCGAATGCAAGCCGTTCTGGGTAGAAGACCCGATCGATGCTGTGCTGTGTTATGCGGTGCAATGGGGCAAACGCGGCAGCGGCAGCGATCACACTTACAACCGTTGCCACCAGACCCGCTATTCCCCCCAGATCGCGGCCCACCTGTGTGAGCAGCCCGGCCAACCCAAAGTAGATCACAAGCAGGCCAAAGGAGACAGCTGCGTAATCGAGCATACGCCGCAGGGCGGTATCAATACCAAACAGATCGCGCCGCATGATCGTGTAGGCGATCCCAATAGGAAGGATAATCTGCGCGCCGATAACCACTTCAATCGGGATGAACCAGCGAATGATTTCGCTCCATGGCAGCAGCAGAAAAGGTACTTCGGCCAGCACAAGGCATAACAGGATAAGCCGCGCTTGCTGTGCGGCGCGTGGATAGGCCGGTTGAACCCGCTGGATTGTTCGCAGAAATTGGTAGCCCGCACTGCCAAAACCGCTGTATGCGATCACCAAAAGCGCTACGAGCGCGCCCTGACGTGCCGGCATGGGTAGCATAAAGGTCGTGAGCGCAGCTCCTACAACCAGCATGTAGTAGGCTACAATGCGCCAGGTAGCCAACCTGCCACGCTCTGGGAAGAAGGCCGCAAGCTGGAGCGTTACTGGCGCGAGCAAGACAATGTTCAAGAGGCTAAGACGGACATCATGTGCCGCCAGCGCAGGCCCAAGTTCCGCGAACGTTGCAAGCGGACGGAGAACATGCGGGCCGCGCCAGACAACACTTGCGAGCAGCACCGCCGAACAACCAACAAGATTGGTCGCAACCGAGGGGCGCAGTAATGCGGGTACGAGACCGGCAATCAGCACGGCACATGCCAGCACAAGCGCGGCCGGCGCGAGTTCCGCTGCCTGCGGTGGTGCAAGAACTATGGCTGCCAACACCTCGCCAAGCAGCAGCGCACCGATCGGCCATAGTGCAAGGTAGGTTGTAGCTGGCCGATGAACAGGCGTCGTCGGCGCTTCGGTCGGCATTTCGCTGTTGTGAAGGAGATTGGTCATATAAAGCCGACCTGTTCCAGCACAGTCGTTCGTCCAGCCTATCCAGTGTTACCGTCACAGTATACGTTTTGTTGCCATATTGATCTACTCGCGGGGTGTGGCGTGAACTTTTGCGCCGCCACCATGTTGGCGGGCTGGAAGCCACGCCGATAGCATGCGAAACTCGCTCAAGCGCGTTGGACGCGGTTGAACGCGCTTCAGCGCGTTTTGGCGTAGCAGACGCCGGATTCATCCGGTGGCCGTGGTGGTGGCGCAATAGGTTGAATCCCACCCATCGGTTTGTGCCGTTGCGCCAATTTATGCGTGTGTGCTGTGCTGTTCGATGATTGCCACGGCCCGCGCGATGCCATCTTCAGCGCGGATGCGCGCTCCAAGCGCGGCTGCGCGCGTCCGCATCAGTGTGTCGGAGACCGCGCGATCGATTGCTTCCGCGAGATTGCTTGCGGTGAGCCGCCGACGCGGGATCGGCTGAGGCCCAACGCCCAACGCATGCACGCGCTGCCCCCAGAACGGCTGATCACCAAAAAAAGGCGTGACAATCGATGGAACCCCCGCCGCAAGGCCCGCAGCCGTGGTTCCTGCCCCGCCGTGATGCACGACCGCAGCCATGTGCGGAAATAACCAGCTATGTGGTATGGAGCCGATCATGAACACGTTTTCCGGCAGCTGCTCTTTTTTCAACCCGCCCCAGCCTGCCGAGAGCACGCCGCGCTGCCCGCTCCGGGCCAGCGCCTGCACCACGAGATCAGTGGTTGCCGCTGGGTTGCTGCTGGGCATGCTGCCAAAGCCAATATAAATAGCTGGTGAACCAGCATGAAGAAATGCAACCAAATCAGCGGGCGGCTCCCACGCTGGCGGCGGTTCTAAAAACCAGTACCCAGTGACATGGATGGAATCGTTCCAATCGGCGGGTGGCGGCAACACTTGTGGGCTGTAGCCGTAAAGAATCGGTTGTGCTTGCCGCTCAAGCGCGGCGAACGGCCCAAACAGTGGTGCTGGCGTCAGATGTAATTCGGCTCGTACGTTGTTATCCGCTGCACGAAACATCTGCCAGATCATCTGTTGGGTCAGGCGATGCGACAACCCATTGGCCCATCTGGTCAATCGTGTCGTTGGGAATGGCGCTAAGACGCTGGGGAATTCGCTGGTTGGCGTCAAGGGTAAAAGATGGGCTTGCAGAAAGGGAACGGCCAATTTCTCCGATAAGGCCTGCCCGACGAACAGCCCACCCAGCCCACCAACCAGCAGATCAGCGTCCTGACATGCGGCAAAGCCACTGACTGCAGCTTGATGCGCGAGTTGTTTGGCACCTCGTCCTGTACTTGCCAGAATTTTCAGCAGATTCCCTTGCTCGACGATGTCTTGCATCAGTTGCGCGCCTGTTTCCGCGCTGCCGCCCATGTCAACGAATCCCAACCCCTGATCCGTGACAAGCTGTTGGAAATCCTGCGTGGCCAAGATGCGTACCGCGTGCCCCGCTGCCTGTAATCCTTTGCCCAAGGCCACATATGGCTGGACATCGCCGCGACTTCCTGGGGCAATAACAACGATATTCATGAGTGAGGTTCCTTTGTTTCTACGCCGTGATACGAGCATAGCACGCAGGCGGGGCGCTGTCAGCCCTCATTAGAGAGGTGGGACGACACCCTATTTGGAGTCTATCGCGCCGACGATGCTCTCGGGCGCAGCTGCAAAACGCCACACCCGGTAGCAGCGTGCGCCTTGACGCCCATCCCGTTCGCGCTATACTTGTTGGCAATGCAGCTTGCAGGTTCAGTACAAGCTGCACGCTGCAATCTGCCTACCAGGAGCATCGTTTTGGATCGTATTCTTGTCACCGAGCAGATCGCCGAGGCTGGGCTGGCCGCGCTGCGCGAACACGCACAGGTCGATCTTCGCACAGATCTGGACCAAGTTGCGCTGCTGGCACTGCTGCCCGAATATGACGCGCTGATTGTGCGCAGCGCCACCAAAGTCACTGCCGAGGTGCTGGCCGCTGGTACACGCCTGCGCGTGGTTGGCCGGGCTGGCACCGGTGTGGATAACATCGACGTAACGGCGGCGACTGCGCGCGGCACGCTGGTGGTCAATGCGCCAGCCGCCAACAGCGTGGCCGCCGCTGAACTGGCGATCAGCCTGATCTGCGCGCTTTCTCGCCACATCGCCCAGGCCGATGCCTCGATGCGCGCCGGCAAGTGGGAGCGCGCCAAGTTCATGGGCAGCCAGATCACCGGCAAGACGCTTGGCCTGGTTGGGCTTGGTCGGATTGGTGCCGAGGTCGCGCGCCGCGCCCGTGGCCTCGAACTTCAGGTGCTGGCCTACGATCCGGTTGTCTCGACCGACCGCGCCGCGCAGATTGGCGTCACGCTGGTCTCGCTCGACGATCTGATCGCCCAGAGCGACATCATTTCGGTGCATGTGCCGCTGCTCGATTCGACCCGCCACCTGATCAATGCCGAGCGGTTAGCCCAGATGAAGCCCGGCACATTTATCATCAATGCTGCTCGTGGCGGCATTGTCGACGAAGCGGCGCTGCTGGCGGCGCTCGAAAGCGGCCAGATCGGCGGCGCGGCGCTCGATGTGTTCGAGGTCGAGCCGCCGACGAATAGCCAGTTGATCGGCCACCCGCGCGTGGTCACCACCCCGCACCTGGGCGCGTCGACGGTGGAGGCCCAGGCGACCGCTGGCCTGGATGTCGCCGAGGGCGTGCTGACCGCGCTGGCCGGTGGCACGCCCTCCTACGCGGTCAACGCGCCGTTTGTACCGCCCGAGGAGTGGGGCGTGATCGCGCCCTACCTCAAGCTTGGCCGCCAGCTTGGCGCGATCTGCACTGGCATGGTGCGCGATCCCATCCAAAGCTATGAATTCGAGTATCGCGGTGAGTTGGCTGGCGTTGCTACAGCGGCGGTGCGTTTGGCCGTGCTCCAGGGGCTGCTGTCCAGCCTGTCCGAGCAGCGGGTTACACCAGTCAACGCGCCACTGCTGGCCCGCGAGCGCGGCCTGAAGTACAGCGAGTTCGCCACCGAGGAGGCCGAAAGCTACACTGGCCTGCTGGTCGTGCGCGCAATTACCGCCGAGGGCAGCCACGATTTCGCCGGCACTGTGATTCGCGACGAGCCGAACGTGGTCGAGATCGATGGCTACTGGGTCAGCTTTGTGCCATCATCGTCGCTGCTGTTCACCTACCACACCGATCGCCCTGGCATGATCGGCACGGTCGGCACGCTGCTTGGCAGTGCCGATGTAAACATCTCGGGCATGTTCGTGGGGCGGCTCGCCCCGCGTGAAAAAGCCATGATGGTGCTCACGCTCGATGACCCAGTGCCTAGCCATGTGATCGAGCAACTGGAGCAGGAGCCGGACATTCACCGCGCGGTTGGCTTGACGCTGTAATCAGCCTGCGGCAGCATGGAAAATCTATCTTTTTTGTTTTGTTTTTTTGTGCTCTGCATCAAAAAACAAAACAATTATTCGCTGTTTCCACGCCCGCCGTAGGCGAAATGAACGCGCTTGGGCAACTGCGTAACTGCTAAGACATAAAGTTCTGTAGATGGCGGCCTGCACACTCAGGCCGCCATTTTTATGCCACATCCGCCCGCCCACCGAGCGCGTATGTTCATCAAAACCTACTAAACGGTATAT
>JACMIM010000776.1 GCA_014381165.1 Roseiflexaceae bacterium | reverse complement strand
GTTCGATTGTAGCACACTTTTTTTCGCGTATAATCGTGTGATGAGCATACGTGTTGCTGATTCGCCAGATGACGATGAGCTGGCGGCGATCCTGGCTGCTGTGTCCGCATTGCTCGCGGAAGCTGGCGATGCGACGCCACCTGATGCCGAACCTGGCTCGGCCTGGCGAGCAGCGGCGGTGCTGGAGGCGCAGGGTCTGTTGGCGTCGCGATGTGCCCGCGATGCCGCCTGGGGTCGTAACGCGCGGGCCGAACGCGCCCGCCGCTGGTCGAAGGGCATTGTGTAAGGGCTGAGGGCTGAGGGCTGAGGGCTGAGGGCTGAGGAATCTGCAATCTTGCATTGCTGAGGGCATTGTGTATGGGCTGATGGCTGAGGGCTGAGGGCTGAGGAATCTGCAATCTGCATTGCTGAGGGCTGAGGGCTGAGGCTGAGAAATCTGCAATCTGCATTGCTGAGGGCATTGTGTAAGGGCTGAGGGCTGAGGGCTGAGGCCGAGGGCTGAGGATGAAATTTGACACCGTGTTGGTTGCGAACCGTGGCGAGATCGCGCTGCGGGTGATGCGGGCCTGCCGCGAACTGGGCATGCGTAGCGTCGCGGTGTATAGCGAAGCCGACCGCGATGCACCCCATGTGCGCTATGCCGATGCAGCATTTCTGCTTGGCCCCGAGCCTGCACCAGGCTCAGGCGGCACACGGCCATACCTGGATAGTGCGCGAATCATCGAGATCGCCCAAACAGTCGGGGCCGGGGCGCTCCATCCTGGCTATGGTTTTCTGGCTGAAAATGCTGAGTTCGCGCGATCCTGTGTGGCGGCGGGCCTGGTGTTCGTTGGGCCGACCGCCGAGGCGATCCAGCGTATGGGTGGCAAGACCGCCGCGCGCCAGGAGGCCAGTGCCGCCGGTGTGCCGCTGGTTCCAGGCACGCTGGAGCCGGTCGATACGCCAGCACAGGTGCGCGAGCTTGGTGCGCAGTTCGGCTACCCGATTGCGATCAAGGCGGTGGGCGGCGGCGGCGGGCGCGGCTTGCGGGTGGCGGCCACTGCCGAAGCGGTGGACGAGGCGTTTGCCTCGGCCCGGCGGGAGGCCGAGAGCGCGTTTGGCAACCCGCTGCTGTATGTCGAAAAATACTTCACCAATCCGCGTCATATCGAGGTGCAAGTGCTGGCCGACACGCACGGCAGCGCGCTCTACTTGGGCGAGCGCGATTGCTCGGTGCAGCGCCGCCACCAGAAGCTGATCGAGGAGTGCCCCGCCCCCGGCTTTACGCTGGAGCTGCGCCGCAGCATGGGCCAGGCGGCAGTGGCGCTGTGCCACCAGGTCGGTTATGTGGGCGCGGGCACGCTGGAATTTCTGTTCGAGAACGACCAGTTCTACTTTCTGGAGATGAACACGCGCATCCAGGTTGAGCACACCGTCACCGAAATGGTTACTGGTATCGATCTGGTGCAGGCGCAGCTGCGCATTGCCCAGGGCGAGCCGCTCTGGCTGGCGCAAGATGACATAACCTGGCGTGGCCATGCGATCGAGTGCCGAATCAATGCCGAGGATGCGGCCCATAACTTTCGCCCAGCGCTTGGTGTGATCGGCGCGTACCAGGAGCCGGTGGGTTATGGCGTGCGGGTCGATAGCGGTGCGCGGGCGGGCTACGTCATCCCGCCCTTCTACGATTCGATGATTGCCAAGCTGATCACATGGGGTGCAACTCGCAACGAGGCGATCGGCCGGATGCGCCGCGCCCTGGGCGACTTTGTGATCGAGGGTGTGACGACGGTTGTGCCATTTCACCAACTGGCGCTGGCCCACCCGGTGTTCGCCGCAGGCGGCGCGACAGTAAACTTTATTCCAGAGCAGCTGGCCGAGCAGCTGGCCGGGCTACCAACCGCAGAACCGCAGAACCGCGAGGCCGTGGCGAACGTGACCGCGCCGCGTGTGTTCACGGTCGAGGTGAACAGCCGCCGTTTCGATGTAAAGGTGTTCGGCGCAGACAACCGACAGCAGGCAGCCGGCAATGGCCTGCGCACAACCGACGGGCGGCCCACGCGCAAAAAAGCGAGCGGCCCGGCGGTCGATGGCGTGATCAGCCCGATGCAGGGAACGTTGGTTAGCGTGAAGTGCGAGGCAGGGCAGGTGGTCGAGGCTGGCCAGGTGTTGTTTGTGCTCGAGGCTATGAAGATGGAGAATGAGGTGATTGCGCCGCACGCCGGTACGCTCGATCTCATCAGTGGCGTGGCTGGCACGGTGATCGAATCCGGTGCTGTTTTGGCAACGTTCCGCACGTAGTGGCTACGAAGGCACAACGACACGAAGGCTTTATCGCCTTCGTGTCTTTGTGCCTTCGTGGTGAAAAGACTTCTACGCTACCGGCTCGACTGGCTCTTTCTGGTTTAGCTCGAGTGTGGCGCGCTTGGCAAAGACCAGCTGCCCATTCTCCACATCGACCAGAATTGTATCGCCAGCCACGTACTCGCCCTTGAGCAGCGCGCGCGAAAGCGGCGTCTCGACCAGGCGCTGGACGGTGCGGCGCAGTGGCCGCGCACCATACGACGGGTGGTAGCCCTCGCGCACCAGCAGCGCCTTGGCGGGCTGGGTCAGCTCCAGGGTCATGCCCTGCTCGCGCACGCGGTCGGCTACATCCTTGATCTGTAGGTCGATGATCTGGGTCAGCTCGCCCTCGGTGAGCGGGTTGAACACAATCACATCGTCGATTCGGTTCAGGAACTCGGGTCGGAACGCCTCACGCAGTGCCTCGTTGACCTTTTCGCTGGCCTGCTCCTGGGCGCTCTTGTCGATGCTCTTGACCAGGCCGATGCGCTGTTGGCGCACATGCTCGGTGCCGACGTTCGATGTCATGATCACGATCGTATTGCGGAAATCGACCGTGTGGCCCTGGCCATCGGTCAGCCGCCCATCGTCGAGCAGCTGGAGCAGCGTGTTGAACACGTCCGGGTGGGCCTTCTCGATCTCATCGAACAGCACGACCTGATAGGGCCGTCGGCGGATGCTTTCGGTCAAGTGCCCGGAATCGTCGTAGCCGACGTAGCCAGGAGGTGCGCCGATCAGCCGCGAAACGGTGTGGCGCTCCTGGAACTCCGACATGTCCACACGCGTCATGGCGTCCTCGCTGTCGAACATGAACTCGGCCAGCGCCTTGGCCAACTCGGTCTTGCCAACCCCAGTGGGGCCGACAAAGATAAACGAGCCGATTGGGCGGCGCGGGTCGCGCAGGCCGCTGCGGGCGCGGCGCACGGCGTCCGACAGCGCGACGATCGCCTCGTGCTGGCCGATCACCCGCTCGTGCAGGCGATCCTCCATCTCGATCAGCTTCTCGCGCTCGGTTTCCAGCATGCGGCTGACCGGACTACCGGTCCAGTTTGCCACAATGCCAGCGACATCGTCCTCGTCCACGATTTCGTCGAGGTTCGAACTCTTGAGCCAGGCTTCGCGCGCCATTGTGTATTCGCTCTCGATCGAGAGATAGTGCGTGCGTAGGATGGCCGCCTTCTCATACTCGCGGCGCTGGCCGGATTCCTCTTCCTCCTTGCGCAGCTTCTCCAGCTCGGCCTGCTGCTCGCGCAGGCGCGGCGGCATCGAGTAGATGTCGATGCGCAGCTTGGCGGCGGCCTCATCGACCAAGTCGATCGCCTTGTCGGGCAGAAATCGATCGGTGATATAGCGGCTGGAAAGCCGTGCGGCGGCCTCGATCGCCTGATCGGAGATAGTCAGGTTGTGGTGTTGCTCGTAGCGATGGCGCAGCCCGCGTAGCATCTCGACCGTGGTAGCGACATCCGGCTCCTCGACATACACTGGGCTGAAGCGCCGCTCTAGGGCCGCATCTTTTTCGATATGCTTGCGGTACTCGTTGATTGTGGTCGCGCCGATCACCTGCATGTCGCCGCGGGCCAGGGCTGGCTTGAGCATGTTCGAGGCATCGATCGCGCCCGAGGCCGCGCCTGCGCCAACCACGGTGTGCAATTCATCGATGAACAGAATGATCTGCTTTTTGGCAGCGCGAATCTCGTCCATCACCGCCTTGAGGCGCTCCTCGAACTCGCCACGGAACTTCGACCCAGCAACCATGCCAGCCAGGTCGAGCGAGAGCACCTTGCGACCGCGCAGCATCTCGGGAACATCGCCGGTAAGAATCTTCTGCGCCAGCCCTTCGGCGATGGCGGTTTTGCCCACGCCAGTCTCACCGACCAGCACTGGGTTGTTCTTGCTACGGCGCGAGAGAATCCGCATCACGCGGGTGATCTCGGCGTCGCGCCCGACCACCGGATCGAGTTCGCCATTGCGCGCCAGCTCGGTCAGGTCGGTCGAATATTTCTCAAGCACCTCATAGCGGCTCTCGGCGGTGGGGTCGTCGGAGCGCTGGTTGCCACGAATTTCCATAAGTGCCTGATATATCCGCTCTTGATCGACACCAAAATTATTCAAAATACGTGAGGAGCTGCCCTCGCGCTCGCCGGAGATCGCGATCAGCAGGTGTTCATTGCCCACAAACTGATCGCCCAGCCGGGTCGCCTCTTCCTCAGCGCGCTTGACCAGGCGCTGGGTGCGTGGCGTAATATATACCTGATTGCCATAGCCATACTGGCCATAGACTTTTGGCGATTTCTCAAGTTCGCGCTCGACACGCTGCGTAACCATATCGGGGTCGACGTTCAGCTTCTCCAGCGTGCGCCGGGCCAGCCCATCAGTCTGGCGCAGCATCGCCAGGAAAACGTGCTCCACATCCAGCTGGGTGTGGTGCTGCTCGTGCATGATCGCCTGAGCTTCCTGGAACGCCTCCTGGGCTTTCTCGGTGAATTTATCAAGCCTCATGTGTATCCCATACCCTTTCTGGGGGTTCTGTATGCCATCGGCATCCAAGCCTTGTCGTGGCATGATACCACGCCGTGGGGGGTCTGGTGTTAGAGCGGTGTTAGAACGGGGATTTAGGGCAGCAGGATGACCAGGTGACAAGATGACAAGATGACAAGATGACAAAGCTCCAGTTTTTGTCTTCGTGTTCGTCCGCGCCCAATATTGGGAATGTGAACAGTTATAGTAT
>JACMIM010000775.1 GCA_014381165.1 Roseiflexaceae bacterium | reverse complement strand
TTGTTTCGGGTTTTGTCGGGGGGGGGTGCGGGGGGGGGGGGGGGGTGGGGGGGGCTTTTTTTTGTCGGGGCCCTATAAATCGTGCATCTACAAAACATCCCGCCCAACGAAACATATGCCACAACGAATCATTATTGCGGCCACCCAGGTGCCGTTTGTGCGCGGTGGGGCCGAATTGCTGGTCGAGGGGCTACGCGACACACTGCGCCAGCGCGGCCACACGGTCGATGTGGTGGCGCTGCCGTTCGCGTGGCAGCCGCATGGCCTGATCGGCCAAAGTGCGCTGGCCTGGCGGCTGCTCGATCTTTCCACGGTCAACGATCAGCCGGTCGATCTGGTGATCTGTACGAAATTCCCCTCCTACGCCATCCGGCATCCCAACAAGGTCGTCTGGCTGGTTCACCAGCACCGCCAAGCCTACGATTGGTATGGCACACCCTTTTCCGATTTCGCCAACACGCCCGAGGATCGGGCCGCGCGCGACTTGCTGCTGCGGATCGACCGCGCAACACTTGGCGAGGCGCGCGGGCGCTTTGCGATCTCGCGCAACGTGGCGGCGCGGCTCAAGCGTTTCACCGGGCTGGATGCCGCGCCGCTCTACCCGCCTAGCCGCTACCACGGGCGGCTACAGGCCGGGCCATACGGCGATTACATGCTTTCCGATGCGCGGCTCGATGCGGCCAAGCGGCTCGACCTGTTGCTGCGCGCCCTGGCGTATACGACGCAGCCGGTGCGCTGCGTATTGCTCAGCACTGGGCCGGAACGTGCAAGCCTGGAGCGGCTAGCGGGGCAGCTCGGCCTGGGCGAGCGCGTGACGTTTCGCGGCTTCGTGAGCGATGAGGAATTGATTGCGGCCTACGCCGGCGCGCGCGCGGTGTATTACGCGCCATTCGACGAGGACTATGGCTACACCACTGTTCAGGCGCTGGCCGCCGCTCGCCCGGTCGTCACCACCGGGGACGCTGGCGGCGTGTTGGAATTTGTCCGTGACGGCGTGAATGGCTTTGTGTGCGCGCCCGAGCCAGCCGCGATCGCCGCGCGGCTCGATCAACTCTGGGCTGACGCCGCGCTCGCCGCCCGCCTAGGCACAGCCGGCCCTGCAGCGGTCGCGGGGATTAGTTGGGATCGTGTGGTGGCGGCGCTGGTGCGAGGCTAAGTGCCGAGAACAAAGAACAGAGAACAGAGAACCGAGAATCCTGTGCAGTGTTGGGCTGCACGGCTCAATCGCTGAGATCGCGCACGATCTGCCAGCCGTGGTGGACATACCGATCAATCGCTTGGTGGTCGCACTCGATCGCCCAGGCCAGCATAGCAATGATTCGATAGGCCAAGCATACGCATAACCCTGCGTGGTCGACGAGCTGGCGAATCTGCTGCTGTAAGCCCTGACGCACCAGCTCGCCAGAGTCGTGGACGTAAGCGAAATGCAGTAATGTTGCAAGATCGATGGCGCGCGTGCCGTATCCGGCATAGCACATGTCGATGATGCCCGTGATCCGCCCGTGATCAGCTAACACATTCTCGATGCTGAAATCACCATGCACGATATCGGTATTGGGCAGGACAAGGCTCTGGAATGGGGCGACCAGCTGCGCGATGCCGTCAAGCAGCTGCACTGTCGCCGGTGTGGCGCGGCGAATGCGCGCCGTCCAGTCGGACTCATTCGCAAAGACCACCGCGTGGGCGTAGCGTGACCAACTGTGCTGCCAGTCGGCCTGCGGTGTCGGGTTGCGGTCGGCTTGCTGATCGATCAGGCGCACGAGTTGCTCGGCCAGCGCCAGTGTGAGTGCGGCAAGCGGCGCACCAGAAAGGAACTCCTGAACGAGATAGGGCGTATGACCGGCGAGCTGACCAATGTAGATAACGCCTGGGGTCGGGTACCCACATGCGTGAAGCTGCTGAATGAGTGGAATAGCACGCGGTGCATAGCTCAGTTTGAGGACATATTGCTGCCCATGGATGTCGACAAGCGGATATGCACCATCTTGATAACCACCGGCGAACCGTGGTCCGAGGGTGTACGTCGTGTCGTGCGCGGCATTGATTCCTGCGACGATCTCAGCAACATCCATCTGATCGTTTTCGATTCATTGTTCGGGCTGCTAAATATCCGGCGGCGGCTCCGGCTCGCCCATGATGTCGCCGTGCCAGCGCTCCAGCCATTCGATCGCCTCTGTCAGGCGTCCCTGCGGCATGCGCCGGTAGGAAGCGATGCCGAACTGGCGGAACAACCCACTATACACGCCAGCGTATTCATTGCGGCGGGTGCGCTCGGCCAGCGCGTGGGCGACCCGGCGGGCGGTGCGCGCCAGCAAATCGGCGTTGGGATCGTCGACGCCCTGGGCAGTGCCAGCTTGCCGGTTGCCATCTAGTCGGGCTGCGTCGAGCTGGCGCTCGATCAGCATCTGCTGGCGCGAAAGATTTGCCAGGCCGTAGGCGCTGACATAGGCGATTTCGGCCTGAGTCTGCTCGTGGCGCTCGGGCACTAGCACATCGCCAGGGCCGTAGCCCTGCGGGCGATGCGCCTGCCACAGCAGCGAGGCCGCTTCAGCCTGGACTAACTCCAGCTTCGGGCGCATCTGCTCGGACACCTGCTTGGCCTCAAGTGTGGTCAACCACACTGGAATGAGATCGAGCCGCAAGCCTAGCACACGGCGCGTGCCATTCTCGTCGTCGATCTCGACTGGGCGCGCGCCTGTTTTGAGAATGCTGTGTGCCTTGATGCGCTTTTCCTGCGCGGCAGCGGCGATGCCGAGGCGTTCGCACAACTGCGCGACCGGCGCGTAGGTTTGGTTGGGGTCGAGCTCAAGCTCGGCCATGATGTCGTTGGTGTGAAAATAGTTCATAATGTTTGTAGCTGAATGTTGCGGATGCTGGTCGACGAAATGTCGATGCGAAATTCCGCCTCACGCAGCCCGCTGAATAGATAGGTATACGCATTCGGAATTACCAGATCGCCCAACGTGAGAAACCCCGTCGCGTCGGCGCGGCCCGCCACCAGAAAGCGACAGCCCTGCGCGGCGATCTGTGCGAGCGCTGCATCGCGCCCAGCTTCGCCGTCGTAATAGCGGGTGTCGATCATGCGCGCAGCAGTATCATACCCGACCACAAAGCTACATGCGGGAAATAGTGCGGCCTTTTGCACAAACAGCGGCGCGCGGCTCAGTACAACCTGATAGCGATGCTGGAACTGGGCCAGGCGCCGCTCGATCTCGGCGCGGGCCAACGGTGGCTTGTCGGCATTCAGAATCGGCAGCTCAAAGGCGACCGGCTGGCCTAGTTTGGCGGCGGCAGCTCGCACGAGTTGCTCGTGGCCCTGGTGGAGCGGGTTGAACGAGCCAGACAGCAGCCCGCCAGCCACGGGCGCACCGGCGATACGCGCCCCCTGCGGCTCGACCGAAACCGACTGTGCCTGGTCGTCCAGCAGCAGCACCAGCGGGTCGGGCTTTGGCGTATCGGTGACGTGTACGCGCTCGTCGTCGCGCAGATGCAGTGCAACCGGCGCTGAAACAGTGCATGCCTCGGCGATCGCGCGAATCACCAGTCGGCTGACAACCTGCTCTTCCCCGCCACGATCTCGTGCGCCCTTGCTGAGGGTCAGGCCGTAGCTGCGCAGGCCGTCGCGCCCACACACGCTGACCCAGCAGCCGTGCTCGCCCTTTTTGACCCGATCGGTGGCGATGGTGGCCGAAAGTGCGACACCAACGACCGGTGCGCTGCCATCGCTCAGGCGTAGCGCACGGCGGTAAGCGGCCTCGGCCATCGCCTCGGTTGTGGGTTGCGCAACAAACTTCTGCGGCAGGCCACCCAGCAGGTCTTTCAGAGCTGCAGGCGTGTAGCGGTCGGTCGCCTCCAGCACCGTGCGCGAGGAGCCGGCAACGGTGTGCAGCCACATTAGGGCGAGGCTGCCCGCTCCGGCGAACTCGAACACAAGCCGCGTGGATGTGGCGTGGATTTGGGCGATCCGCTCGGCCAGGGTCGAATCCATGGCATGCTATCCGGTAGAAAGGGTATTTGATTATTGTAGCATGGATGAGCGTGTGGCTAGCGGCGTTGGGTGGGATTCACGTTGTT
The DNA here is from genome assembly GCA_014381165.1 of Roseiflexaceae bacterium. Taxonomy (GTDB): domain Bacteria; phylum Chloroflexota; class Chloroflexia; order Chloroflexales; family Roseiflexaceae; genus JACMIM01. The sequence continues at coordinate 4,750 of JACMIM010000775.1, read as the reverse complement.
GCGGTCATTACCCCACGCGCGGGATGAAGCCCGCTGCTGCTATGCGAAACGCACTGAAGCGCGTTGGATGCAGTTGAACGCGCTTCAGCGCGTTTGGGCGTAGCAGACGCCGGATTCATCCGGCGGCCGTAGTGGTGGCACAATAATCTGAATTCCACCCGCGTAGTTTGCCCATATCCTTTTTGGCGGCAGTCGGGCCGTATGATTGCAGCAGCACCGGCAGGCCGAGCGTGCGCTCGACGTGTGCGATTAAGTGATCGGTGTTGGCGAGCGGCGCAAGCTGTGGCCGGACGCGCAGCAGCCGTGTGGTCAGCTGTTCTTGATGTGTGAGATCGTGCGGCGACTGCGCGGGCGCAAGTTGCGGTACGGCCGTGGTTCCGTCCTGATACTGCGTGCAAATATGCAGCGCTGGCAGGGCAGCGGCGCGATCAAGACAGGTGAGGGCCAGGCCATCGAGTTGGCCGACGACCGCGCATGCATAGCGCAGCAACACAAGATCGAGCCAGCCGCTGCGAAAACCACCCTGCCACGCGCCAGTACCGTTGCGCGCATCTGGCAGCGCGGCGGTCAGTGTTGCGTCCTCGCTTGGCAGCGGCCCGGCACCATGGCGCGTGGTGTAGGCGCGGGTGATGCCTAGGCGGGTGACGTGGCCGTGGTAGCGAGCTTCGCGCAGCAGCGTTTCGGCGTTTTGCAGCGTTGTGGTGCTCCAGGTCGTGTAGGGGTGAAAGCCGCGCCACTCGTCGAGCAAAACGCCCTGCGCAGCTTCGAAGACCACGCAGCCAGGCCGGTTCAGCAGCCTACCCAGGTGCTCGCCGCCCACGATCTGGGCCGTGCCCGCGACCTCGGCGCACTCGCAAAACCAGTTTTCGAGCTCGGCATCGTCGAAAACCGCCAATTCATCTCGCGCCTGTGCGCTGTCGGGCAGCAGCGGACGTAGCGCCGCCAGCTTGGCGCAGTTATAATCGCGCAGCCAGCGCAGCCGCTCGCGCAGCCGATCAGGGTGCAGCATATCACCAGCGCGCAGCACCTGGTCGTTCGCTGCCAGTGCGTCCTGGGCTGCCTCGCCCACGCCCATGCCACAGCTGCCGTGCCGCCCTGTGCCACGGGCCAACTCGCGCAGGCGGTTGATAGCGCGCTGGTAGGGCGTCACAATCACGGCATCCGTGTCGATGTTAACCTGGGCGAGTGGAGCGGGCACGCCAATAGCCTGGAGATGCGCGGCCTCGGCCAGCAGTGCGGGCGGGTCGACCAGCATGAAGCGTGAAAGATGCGTGGTCGCACCAGCGAGTGTGCCACTGCCAAACTGGCTGAACACATGCTCGCGTGACGCGGGGCCAGCCTCGACCACACGATGGGCCGCCTGCGCACCGCCGTTGAAGCGCACCACCGTGTGCGCCTCATAACGGCGGGTCAGTGCATCGACCACACTGCCCTTGCCGGCGTCGCCAAAGCCAAGGTCGACGGTCAGAATGATTTGTGTCATATGTTTGTGCCCCCACGCCGTCGTGGGATGGGTTTCAAACCCGCCCCCACGACGGCGCACCCCACAACAGGAATTACAGCCGACCATTCCCCAAGTCCAGCGTTGGCGCGATTGGCAGCAGGCCACGCGCCACGCGCGCCGTTGGTGGCTGGCTGTCGGCATACGGCCGCAGCGCAGTCGCGGCCTTAGCAACCGCGTCGGCGTCATACCCTGCCGTCACCAGGTCGTCGCCGGCGTTGGCAAGGTCGTCGACTGCACCCTCGCACAGGCCAATTGTCAGCGCAATCGTCTCGCAGACCGCCGCCTCGTCTTCCAGCAGCAGCACGCGCTCGCCCAGCAGCGTGCGCCAGGCCGCGTGAATGGCGGTGTCGCGCCCGTGGCTGGTATTCGTTGGAATAATGTGGAAGTAGTGAAAGCGCTGCTGTGCCTCGGCCACGATCTGCGCAGTCGGAATGTCGCGCTGGAGCTTGTCGCCGATCACCTTGGCGACCTGCGTGCGGCTGACTTGGTCGTATGGCAGCTCGTCGCCCATAGTGAACAGGTAGCCGCGTCGGCCACGCTTATCGAAGCAGTCGATCGACGTGTGGCGGGCCGCAAAGTAGATCGCCAGCTCATACGACTCATGAACCTGCCCGCCGCCGCCGCCCTCGATATAGATTTTGCCCAGCTCGTCGTCCATTTCCAGCCCCGATTCGAACTGGCCGACCTGAAGCGGAATCTGGTCGCAGTAGGCGTCGCCAATCGCGCCGAACAGAATTTGTGGGTGGGCCACATAGCCGCGCTGAATCATGACCCGCATCAGCGCGCCGAGCTTGGTTTGCAGCACGCGCGGCACGCTGCCCATCGAGCCAGTCACATCGAACATGACCGCGATCGACAACGAATCGGGGTGGGCGGCGCTGTCGCGGCTTTCGCGGGTCACGCGCTGCGGGTTCATCTGCGGGTGAATGCGTACATCGCCGCTACTGCGAACGTGGTGGTCGTAGGTGAATGCGCTTGCGCCGCTTGCGTGTCGGCCGTTCTGGCGGGCGGCGTAGGCGGCATCGCTCCAGGATGAGTTTCCCATGGGTTTGGCTCCTTTTAAGGTAGTACGAAAGGTCGAAAGACTGGCGGGCCGTAGCAGGCGTGTAGTATCGTGTTGAAATCGTCGAACAGCTGCCAAGCGTCGTTTGGCCGGCGTGCGGGCGCTGGCAACAGGCACGCTTGGAGCAGGCGGCGCATGGCAGGCGGCACGCTGGCTGGTAGGTTTGCCACATCGTCGCCGCCGCCGAGCAGGCGCACCACGCAGCGTGCGGCCATGAAGATGTCGGTCGCGGGGCTGGCCGGTTGGCGGCCCAGCACCTCGGGCGGGTACTCGCCCCGCCAGGCTGGGCTGGCACTGCGGATGGTTGCGCCGCACTCGACGCTGTAACACCAGTCGATCAGCACGGCGTTATGATCGGCGGGTCGGATGAGCACATGTGGCAGTAGTACCGCGCCATGAACCAGCCCCTGATCATGAGCAACTGCCAGCGCCGCCAGCATGCGGTTGAAGATCCAGGCCGCGTCGGCGGGATGCAGGCCACCCGGCTGCGCGTGTACCACCGTTTCCAGCGTCAGCGTGCCGCCCTCCTCCAGCAGCACATTCGTGGTTCGCCGTGCTCCACTGCCATCGGTGAGCTGAAATTGCTCGATTAGCGTGGGGAAGTGGGCGCGCACTGGTTGGCCATCTAGTGCGCGTGCCAATCTTCGAAGCGCCGTAGCCTCGGCCTGCATAAGATCGAAATCGCGCTCGTGGCGGGCGACCTTGAGTAGCACACGCGCCCCATCCAGGCTGGCCGGGAACAATTCGGCAAGCTCACCCTGCACTGGCTCGCCGTCGACAACATAGCGCCTGCTGCCACGCTCGACCACAAAACCCGCTGGTTGGCCATAGCTGCCGCAGGCTAGCTCCTGCTCGGCGGCACGCAGCCAACGCTGCAACGCCTGAAATGCTGCCGTCGCCTCCGCCACACGAGCGAGATTGTGATCCGGGTGGATGACCCGAACAAGCTCGCGAAAGCGCCGCCGCAGCGCCGCAGCACCGTCGAGCGGGCCAAACACCTCAAATGCGCGTGTGGCTCGCCTGAGCACCTGATTGAGTTCGTTGAAGCTCGCAGTCATTCTTTTCGCCGTTAGTGTGTAAATCACACTAATAGAATAGTGTAGATTAAACACTAAGTCAAGTGACAATTTATTCATTGAAGGAAAATGATCTGCTCACACTCCAAAACGCGGGCTAGAACGCGGGCTGGAAGCTCGCTGTTATCACCCAAAACACGCTAAAGCGCGTTGCAGCGGTTCGCGCCATCCGCCAACCGCCTGAGGATTCTGATACCACCCAAGCCAAATAGCCCGGCGCTTCAGCACCGGGTGCGGGTGAAACGATACGCTGTTCTCGCGTAAGCTACAAATAAACGCCGCCTGGACAACTATGTCCAGGCGGCGTTTGCTTCTACTCTTTTATGTGATCCCTACATGGCGGTGTCGGTCTTTTGGCGATCGACGCTTGCGCCCGGTTTGCGCAGTGCGCTGAAGGCCCGGCGCAGCACCGGCAGGCGCAGCAGTAGCAGCACGCCGGTCGCTGCACCGAACAGCAGCGCGGGCCGTGGATCCTTTGAAAGCCACAGGTAGTGCAGCACAGCCAGCGGCACAATCGCATACACCAATAGATGCAGCCGCTTCCAGTTCTTGCCAAGCCGGCGCATCGCGGCCTTATTCGAGGTCAGCGCCAGCGGCACCAGCAGCAGAAACGCGGCAGTTCCAACCAGAATATAGCGCTTCTCGCCAACCTCGGTTGCAATCGCGCCCCAGTCCAGGCCATAATCAAGCGCCGTAAACGTCAGCAGGTGCAGGCAGACATACAGAAAGGCGTATAGCCCAAGCGGCTTGCGCAGCGCCACTGCCCATTTCCAGCCGAACACCGTGTTCAGCGGTGTGCAAGCTATCGAAAGCACCAGCAGCACCAGCGCTGGAATACCAGTTCGCTCGGTGATGTCTTGGATGAAGTTGACCGACAAGTTATCCAGTGCTGTATCCACGGCCAACAGCGCCAGCGGCAGTAGTGCGAGCGGGTGAACCAGCCAGGCGAAACGCTTCAGCGAGATGTTGATCATAAGATTCAAGATTTTGAACTAACTACTCACTTTACACACCGACACACGCGGACGTTGGATTCATTGCGTACAAGTCATCAGAACAACGCATTCGTTGCAGGCGAACACGCGTGGGCGAACACGCGTGGGCGAA
>JACMIM010000774.1 GCA_014381165.1 Roseiflexaceae bacterium | reverse complement strand
CGCTGGTCGCGCTAGTGAGCAGCGTGGTAGCGGCCAGCGCATCGTCAGCGCGGGCGGACTCGGGCAGCGCCAGCAGCGCGAAGGTATCGCCACGCGCCGCGCACATGCGCAGCAGCGCGCGCTGCACCGCCAGCAGCGTCGTCAGCCGCTGCTCACGCTCCAGGCGATCGCTGGCTGGCAGCCGCAGCGCCCACACTGGCGGCGGCTGCACTTGGACGACCACGCCGTTCGACCAGTCGCTCGTCGCGTCCTCCAGCACGGCTCGCACGCGGTAGTAGTACACACCTGCCGGACGCCCGTAGATCGTCAGGACAGTACTGGCCGTCTCGCTCAGCGTGTGGGCGCCGATCCAGTCGTGGCGCGCGGCCTCTTCGACGATATAGCGCACACCTGCATTGGGCGAAGGATTCCAGCTCAGCGTCAGCGTGCCGTTGTCGTCCGGCGCAGCTGCGATCTGCAGCTCCGGCGTCTCCATGACGCGCAGATTGCACGGCAGGAAATGCTCGTAGCGCGGCAGCGTCTGCTCGCCATCGGGCACCTCCGCCACCACCGCATTCGACCACGGCCCAGCGCCGCTGTCGCGTTCGGCACGCACCCGATAGAAATAATCGCCCGCAGTGCGATTGGGCAAGCGCGTTTGCATGACATCGCCAGGCCAGAGCGTTGCGCTTTCGTCGGAAGCTGGCCGGACGATTGTGGGGTCGGCGAAATCTGGTTCGCATGCTTCCTCAATCAGCCAGGCCGGCTCGCTCACGGCAGCGTGCCAGCTCAGCAGCACTGCGCCGGTCGAGCGCACCTCGATATCGAGCAGCGGGCCGTCGGGCGCGGCGCAGGCCAAAAACGGCCACCACGTCGGTCGCTCGGGCGCAACCGAGCGCAGTGATGAAGCTGGCTTTGGCGGTGTGTAGCGCTCCCAGCCGACATGTAGTGCATCGGGTACGGCAATCAGCGAAACCTCTTCGATCTCGTAGGCCGCGTGAATTCCGCGCAGCCGGCGCGGCTCGGGCTGCTGGTAGCGCAGCCATTCGGCCTGGGCGGCCAGCGAGAACATGGTTGTGTCATCCATACCCTGGTCGAGAAACAGCTCGTAGCTGAAATCGCTCAGCCCATCGCGCTCAAGTGCGGTGCGCCGATCCTCCATATCCGGCGCGGCGGCAAACGCACGATTAGGCAGCGTGGGCATATCGGAAGGCAGCAGCAGTGCCTTGCCGTCCATTCCAGCCAGCGGAAAGCGCGGCGAGGCTACCTCACGCCAAAGCGCACGCCGATCAGGCACTTCAGGCGTAGCCGATGGGCTATCTTGGCCGAACAGCATGTGATCGCTGGGTAGGGCACCAATGTAGCGCGGGTGGTCGGGCGCAAAGCCCAGGCCGCTTAAACGTAACGGCATCGCCGAGCCATCCCACACCCACAGTGCGCATGTCAACGCCTCGCATAGCGGGCGTGCCGGTGGGCTGAGCAGATCGGCAAGCGCTTCGATCATAGCTACCCGGATCGTAGTGCCGCCACGGGCCACAACACACCATAGCGTGCGGTTGTCGGCTACGATCCGTACCAATTCGCCCTGCGCCAGGCCGAGGCGTGTCGCTCGCGGCCCGAGGGGGATATGCTTGCCTACTGCCACCGCCCACAAACCGAGCGGCAGGCTGCTGGCCAACTCATCGAGCAGCGCCTCCGGCAGTGCGCGGCGCTCCAGCGTCGCTTGGACGCGCAGATCGTCGGCCCAGCTGCCAGGCGAGCGTGCCATCAGTTGCACGGGCTGGGCACTCAGTCCCGTTTCGCTGTACGCCTTCAAGGTGGTCAGCGTAAAACGCGCTGTATGCGCCTTCTCGTCGGCCACCCGGATCACCCAGCAGCGCCGCCCACCGCCGCGAAAAAAGGCCCGCACCGCCGGTGCCAAAAAGGCATAGACCATCGCGCCGCGCTGGCGATCCCATGCTAGCGGCGCATCAGGCCCAAAGATCTCGGCGAACTGCGCCACATCCTCGATCGCCACGGGTATATTAAGCGGGCCGCGCGCCGCAAAGCCGACGAAGGCCGCGATGTCCATGCGTGGCAGCACTACATCAGGCTTAGGAGCGCGCGCCTCAAAGCGCAGACCGGGCAATCGTCGAACCATGATCTACTCCATCTCCAGCCGCTCATAGGCCAGTACCAGCTCTTCCATCGCCACATCGGTGCCCTTGGCGCTGAGCGGCCCGCTGGTGTGCTTGATGATCCGCGCGCGCATGAGCTTCCAGGTCTGCACCACCTGGGTGTGATCCTCATTCTGTAGCTGAATAACCACATTGCGCATCGCGTTCTGGTCACCATTGCGAATATCGTTCAGCCAGCGATATAAGTTCAGCGAGCCGATCACACCGCGCTTGAGCGTCACGTCGGTCGATTTGTTCAGGCCGGTAATTTTGCGGACGCTGTTTTCCTTCTCGTTGCCGTTGCGGTACTCGGAAACGGTGACTTCCATCCCGATCCCGCTGACCTCCTGAAACCCGGCGTCAGGGCCATCGGTCGTGCCAGTGCCAAGGTCGACCAGGAAGTTAAACTGCACGTAGGGTCGCTCGCGGATGACCGCCATCGCAATATCCTTTCGTAAGACGAGCCATCAAGGAGACAGGGGGACAAAGAGACAATTGTAGATTGTTCTCGGTTCTCCGGTTCTGGTCGCTGCCTAGCGTCGATCACCGGTCCACTGGCCGATCCGGAAGATCACGAACTCAGCCGGGCGCAGCGCCGCCACGCCGATCAGGCAGACCAGCCGCCCGTTGTCGAGATCGTTCTGGTTCATCGTCGAGCGGTCGCAGCGCACGAAGAAGCCTTTCTCGGGTTTCTCGCCCAGCAGCGCGCCCGATTGCCACTCATTGAGCAGAAAGTCTTCGAGCGTGCGGCGGACATTCGCCCACAGCAACTCGCCATTCGGTTCGAACACCGCCCACTGCGTGCCTTTGTCGATTGAGCGTTCAAGATAGGCGAAGTAGCGCCGCAAATTGACATACTTCCACTCCGGGTCGGAACTAATTGTGCGTGCGCCCCACAGCCGGTAGCCGCGGCCCTCGAAGAAGCGGAAACAGTTGATCCCCTCGGGGTTGAGCACATCCTGCTGGGACTTGTTCAGCAGCTGCTCGAAGCCTAACGCTAGGGTCACCACCTCGTTGGCGGGCGCTTTATACACCGCGCGCGTAATGTCGTTGCGGGCGTAGATGCCGCTCACAAAGCCGCTCGGCGGCAGCATGATCTCCTGGCGCGTAATTGGGTCGAGCACTTTTACCCACGGGTAGTAGATTGCAGCATACTTCGAATCCATCGTGGCGCGCAGGGCGCGCACCTGGGCGATGCTTTGGCCGTTGCCGCTATCGAGCACGGCGATCCGGTAGCGCATGCGCTCGGCATGACCTATCAGCAGGCCAATAATCGTACGGGCATCGCGGCGATACTGCTGCTCATAATCGTAGGTCGATCCCGGCGCGGCGATGATCGAGATGTCCTCAATATCTTCCAACGCCCGCAGCCCAGTCTTGAACGTTTTATCGAGCGGTGCGATGCCTTCGTACTCGGTCGCGCCGGGCCGACGGCCATCGTTGCCGCCAGTCAGCTCGATGTCAACGGTGCGGTCGAGATCTGATGCTTTGGGATCGAGCAGTGTGGTGAGCAGATTGGGTGCGTGCCTGATCAGCGCACGCAGCACATCAATGCCGGTCTGAATGCTCGTTCCAGTAGGATCGCGCTCGATCACCACCGGCAGTGCGCGCGCCTGCTGGACACTTCCAGGATCGGGGCCGAACAGGGCGAACAGCGAATCGGGCATGTCGCCGCGCAGATGGCCTGGGTCAAGTGGCAGATTTTCGCCGATCACCTGCTCGCTGCCATCGGCGTTGATCACCGAAAGGGTGAGCGTCACCACACGCACCGCATCGCGCTCGCCGGCCCGCAGCGCTGTAACGGCCAGAGTATCGGGCGGGCTACCGGGTGGCGAAAGTGTGGCGATCGGCGGTGCATCCTGCACAAAGAACCACGGCGGGGTGAGAGTAGGGTTGCGTCGCGCCAGGTAGGCCGTGTCGCTCAGGTACGGCGGGCTGAAGCTGGGGTCTTCATCGTGAACCAGCACCACATCGCTTTCGCTCACCGCGCCGATGCGTGTCTCAAAGGCCACGATCGAGTCGCTGGTCTGCTCGGTGCTGATAATGTTTTGGCCGACGCGCACCGATATCCGCAGGTGCAGGTTGCCCAGCACACCGGGGAAGCGTGCGCGCACTGTGATGCGATCGGCCGCGCCCACACCGGCAGGGAAGAACCCACGCGCGCAGCCATCGTTGTACAGCGGTGCATTGTCTGTGCCAAAATTCTCGTTGGCCGGCTTGTCATCATCAAGGCGGCGAAACACGCGCGCCGTATAGAGGTACTTGCCGCCCTCGGCGAAAAATGCCCGCGCTCCGTGCCAGAGATAATTGTGCATCGGTGCGTCCAGTGTCGCGTCATCTCCATTCACCGTGTAGAACTGGAGCTGTCGGCCATCGCCATAGATGTACTCGAACTCGCCCATGCCGGTGATAACATCGAGTGGCAGATCAGTGGGGCCGTAGCGCGCTGGCCCCACAAATCCGGTCGTGGTCGTACTTACTCCCTCGATCGATTTAGCCCGAAAGGACGTTTCTTCGACATATACGCCCGGCGCTAGATACTCTGGCATGGCTTCTCCCCTACATTGCAAATTGCAAATTACGCATCAAGCATCAGCTCCGACATTCCCGCCGTTCGCACCACCAGCGTTTGCCCAGTCT
>JACMIM010000773.1 GCA_014381165.1 Roseiflexaceae bacterium | reverse complement strand
CGCTGGCCGCTCGCGACGGCGATAAGCTTGCTGCCGCCGCTGCACAGTTGAGCAGCCAAGCGCAAACCGCGCAGGCCGATGTAAATGACTTAGCCTCGTTGCAGGCGTTGTTTACTGGACTAGAGCGCCTCGACCACGTTTTTGTCACCGCCGGTGCCATCGCCGGTGGCCCAGTCGCCACAACCGAGATCGCCGCGCTCCGCGCAACGCTTGACAGTCGCATCTGGGGCGCATATACGATCGCCCGCCTCGCTGCGCCACGCTTGCGAGCAGGTGGATCGTTGACGTTTACCACCAGCACCTCAGCTACTCGTCCACCACGGGCAGGTCTGAGCATTGGGTCGGCGGCGGTGGCGGGCGTGGAGGGGCTAGTGCGGGCACTGGCGCTCGAACTCGCGCCGTTGCGAGTCAATGTGGTGCGCCCCAGCGCGACCGACACACCGCTGCTGCGCAGCCTGATGGGCGGTGCCGATGATGCCGCCGTCGCCGCTGCCTACGCGGAATTACCCTTAGGCCGCGCTGCCCGCCCTGATGAAGTCGCTGCCGCTGCCTTGTTCTGCATGTCGAACCCGTATGTGACAGGCTCGGTCGTGGTCGTGGATGGCGGCACGTCGCTGGCCTAGCCCATCCTAGATTTGGTGCGAACGGCTGCCCTCACGTTTTCGGCTAGAAATCGGCACATAGCGCTTCTCACAACTACAAGGGATACGATCATGAATGAACCAACCGCAATCGCAGCTCGCCTGCCATTGCCACAGGCGCTTGCCGGACAATCCGTGCTCATTATCGGCGGCAGCTCAGGAATTGGATTTGCTGCCGCACAGCTACTTGTTGAAATTGGTGCTCACGTCACGCTGGCTGCTCGCGAGGGCGATCGGCTCGCCAGTGCCGCTACCCACCTGAACAGGCAGGTGCAAACCGTGCAGGCCGATGTAGGTGACTTAGCCACGCTTCAAGCGCTGTTCGCTAAGCCAGCGCAGTACGATCACGTTTTCGTAACTGCTGGAGCCCTTGCTGGCGGACCGATTGGAAGCACCGATGTGGCCACGCTCCGCTCAACGATCGACAGCCACATCTGGGGCACCTATGAGGTTGCTCGCCTTGCTGCGCCGCAGCTGCAAGCCGGTGGGTCAATGACCTTCATCTCGAACAGTTTTGTGTATCGCCCGCTCCAGGGCGTCGCAGTGGGCGCAGCGGCCATGGCGGGCGTGGAGGGTTTGGTGCGTGCGCTAGCGCTCGAATTGGCGCCGCTGCGGGTCAACGTGGTGCGCGCAGCAAACATAGACACGCCAATGTTACGGGCTTTCTACGGAGGAGCCAACGACGCACAGGTTGCGACCATAGGATCTGGCCTGCTCTTGGGGCGCGTCGGCCGCGCCGAGGAGGCTGCAAGTGCTGCCTTATTCTGCATGTCGAACCCATATGTGACAGGCTCAGTCGTGGTCGTGGATGGCGGCACGTCGCTGGTCTAGCCCATCGCAAAAGGTGATTAGCCCAGGAGGGCAGCGATGAAAGTATTAATTATTGCGAGGCTGCGCGATGAAGCCAGCGCAGAGCGTATCGCACCCCATATACGCGCTCAGGCTGCCGCCGTATGGCGCACATACAAGAGCAATCAGCTCCGTGAAATGTACTACTGGGCCAAAGAAAACAAGCCCGGCGGCGCAGTCCTCGTGTACGAGGCCGAAACCGTCGAGGCGGCGCGCGGTCTCGCGCAATCCTTGCCCATAGCGCAGGCCGAACTAGTGGACTTCGAGGTGTACGTGCTTGAGCCGTATCTCAACGTCGAGGCGTTGTTTGCTGCACCAGGCGAACCGATCAACGCCTAACGCCCTGCCTTTGTAAACGCCAGAGATACTAGCAAGGAATAATTTCATGAACACCACTCAGGTCATTCTCGTCAGCGGCAGTAACAGCGGGTTCGGGCGCTTAACCATCGAAACCCTTGCGCGGCAAGGGCACACTGTGTTCGCGGGCATACGCAACAGTGCGGGCAAGAACGCCGCTGCCGCTCACGCGATCCGCACACTCGCTCCGACGGTCGCGGGCGCATTACACATTGTGGATCTAGACGTTACCGATGATGCCTCGGTCACACAGGCTGTGCAGACAGTGATTGACACCGCAGGGCGCCTTGATGTGGTCGTCAACAATGCAGGGGTCGGAGCATTTAGCCCGATCGAAGCCTTAACGCACGACCAGGTGCAGCAACTGTTTGATGCGAATCTGTTCGGCGTCTTGCGCATGAATCGCGCCGCCTTGCCCCAGATGCGTGCCCAAGCGAGCGGCTTGCTGATCCAGATTGGTTCGGTTGTCGGACGCATGGCCTACCCGTTTACTGGCATTTACGCGGCCAGCAAGTTTGCCCTAGAGGGCCTGACCGAGGCCTACCGGCTCGAACTGGGCGCACTGGGGATTGAGGCGGCCATCGTGGAACCGGGCCTGTACCCCACCAACATTTTCGCTGGCGGTATCGTGCCCACCGACAGCGCTCGCGTAGTGCCCTATCAGGCATTTATGAACCATACGGTTGCGGGGGTGCAAGCGGCCATGTCGGGCGAGTTCGGCCCGGTGCCAGACCCGCAAGAGGTCGCTGATGTGATTGCGCAGTTGATTGCCACACCCGCTGGTACACGGCCCTTACGCACGGTTGTCGGTATGGAAGGGCAGCGAGAAGGGCCACTGCTGCTCAATACAGCATCAGAGCAGGTTTTCGCGGCCACACAGCAGGCGGCCGGGTGGGAACCGTTCGTGACGTTGAAGCGCGGGGACAATGGAGGATAACATTGCGCAAACGAGGGAGGAACCGATCAAGATCACGCATGCCATCCGTGAACACGCCGATAGCTTGAATGGTTAGGATATCTGTCGAATCCCCAATCCAAAGCGCAACGGCAGCGGCAGCAACAGGTCTCTTTTCTCCTCAACAAAAGGCAGGCTAGCTATGACAACAATGAAGGCGGCTCGCATCCATCAGTTTGGCAGCGTCGAGTCGGTCATTATCAACGATGTGCCGCAACCAACGCCTAGTGCCGACCAAGTACTTGTCCACGTCCACGCGGCGGGCATTAATCCGATTGACGTGGCGATCCACACTGGCGCTATCCGCGACTATGGCTTTGACCCGCCGCTGCTGCATACACTCGGCTCAGAAATCTCTGGTGTTGTCGAGACCGTAGGCGCGAACGTTCATAATTTCCGCCCCGGCGATGCGGTGGTCGCCGTACTCGGGTTTCCCGGTGGCGGCTACGCAGAGTACGTCGCCGTCACCCCCGACCTGCTCGCGCACAAACCCGCTGCGGTGAGCCACCTTCATATGGCGGGTGTGCCGATCGCGGGGCTGGCCGCCTGGCAGGCGCTCTTCGAGCACGCCCAGCTACAACGCGGGCAGCGTGTGTTGGTGCTGGCAGCGTCCGGCGGCGTCGGCACCTTCGCGGTGCAGTTCGCGCGCTGGGCGGGCGCGCAAGTGTGGGGCACAACCTCGACGCGCAACCTCGCTTTCGTTCGCTCGCTCGGCGCAACGCCAATCGATTATACCGCCGGGCCGTTTGAGGAGGCTGTGCGCGACATCGATCTAGTGATTGACCCGCTGGCGGGCGACTCACAGGTGCGCGCCTG
>JACMIM010000772.1 GCA_014381165.1 Roseiflexaceae bacterium | reverse complement strand
GAAGTTCGGACATTTGTTTTCCGGCTTTCGTGTTCTTCGTGTGCTTCGTGGTTAATGTTCGGGTAGTGTCGGCTTACGCTTCCAGCTCGCGCCACTGCACTTCGACGCCCTCGCCGCCGCTGACGTCGGCTTCGAGCACGCGCAGCAGGCTGGCGCTGGCCCCGCTGCTACGCAGCAGATCGATCGTAGTAAGGTCGATGTAGTAGGCGTCGTCCTCGACACTTTCCTCTTCCAAGCTGGTTTGCAAGAACTGAAAGTCCTCGTCACTAACCGCGCCGAGTTCCTGGCCGGTGGCCTGGTTGTGCAGCATAACCATTGGCGTACTCCTACTTTTGTTCTTCTTCCAGTTTTGGCGGCTCTGCCACCAAAACTGGAAGAAAAGGCTTCTTGGAGGGGCAAGACCCCTCCAAACCTCCCGCTATCGCACAACTCGGGCCATGGGCCGCATTAACCGCAAAACCAAATAGCCCGGTGCTTCAGCGCCGGGTGATTGATACAGGCGTCGCCCGCGCCTGCTGCCAGAGCCAGGCGCTGAGCAGCGGTAGCCATATCACCTGGCAGAGAACTATGCCAAATAAGCTGAATACCGTCATCAATATGCCAACTGCGCTCGCAGGTGTAAGCCCACTGATAAGTGCCCCTATCCAGAGCAGCAACCACGCAATTGTAACGGCAACCCCCATGACCGCGACCGCCGCATCCTCGTCGCGATGACGCTGCATGGTGACAAGGCAAAACAGTAATGGCCAGAATCCAGCACAGGCCAATAACCCCAAGAGTAGCGGTGCTAACCAATTGAACTGTTCTCCCGTCGTGCCAGTTAGCTCGGAGAAGACAGTCACTCCCACATAAATCGCACCGCCGAGAAAGCCCGCGCCACCGAGTGCTACCATCAAGCGGCTCAGCCACGGTCGCGTCTGGCGAATGAAATGGTGGCTGGCAAGCACGGCAGGTAGCGCGAGACAGGGAACAAGCAGCATGGTGATCACCGCGAGTCCCTCGGCATCGTCCTCTGGAATAAGGCCAAAGAATGCGACGAACAAGCCTGCGCCCAGCAGCAGCAGCTGAATCAGTGGCGTTGCCGCCGCTCCCAGCAGCAGCGTCCAGGTTAGCGGCCCGCGCACGCCGTTGGCCCGTGCCAGCGCACGGCCAAGCCGCCAGCTCGGCCCCAGCTTGCTGATCACCTGCCACTGCAGTTGCGGGTCGTCGGCGGGTAGCCCGCTGGCCTGCGCCGCGTCCTCCAGGTGGCTTTCGAGTTCGACAGCGATCTGGGCACGCTGCTCGGGTGGCAGCGCGCGCAGGTGGCGCAGCACGCGCTGCTGGTACTTGGCGAAGGCTGATCGTGCTGGCCGCATGGTTCGTTGCTCCGGTGTTGTGCCTAGCTTTTCTATGTATAAAGCATACCACGCGACGATGTGATGTCAAGCGGCTCCAGACGATACGTTCGTAAGTATTGCACGAAAACCTAGTAGAATCTATTGGCAACGAATGCTAACAAAGGAGTTGTGAAGTGTCTGACCAACCAAAAATCTATCAGGTTTGCGAGGTGCATAATTTCGGCGGCTTCTTTGGTGGCGATACCGTGACGCTCTCTGCCGCCGAGCGTGGCGCGAGTAGCGGCGAGCAAACGCTCACCATCGACCAGGCGGCACTGGTGGGCATTGCCGACCGGCATACGGTGGTTGCCGGCATGCTCTTCAGCCTAGTCTTTGCGGGCGAGCGGGTCGAGCGCGCCGAGTTGCTGGGCGCGGCCACGCATGCGCAGTTGCGCGCCGCACTTGGCCCCGCCGATCTGCCAGCATCGCTGACTGGCCCGTTGGTGCTCAGCCAGCGTTGCGAGCATTGCGGGCTGTGGGTTGCAGGTTCTGCGGCTGGTGCGGACTGTCAGGCCTGTGCGCGGTAGTGAACATCCGAAAGCGCCTGAAGCCGCGCGGCAGCCTGCTCCGGCGTGATGTCGCGCTGCGGCTCGCCCAGCAGTTCGTAGCCGACCATGAACTTGCGCACGGTGGCCGAGCGCAGCAGCGGCGGCAGAAAGTGGGCGTGCAAGTGCCAATGTGGGTGCGCGCCGCCATCGGTCGGGCGCTGGTGAAAGCCCATCGAGTAGGGGAACGATGTTTGAAAGAGATTATCGTAGCGCGTGGTCAGCTGCTTGAAGATTGCGGCCAGCCCGCGCCGTTCCAGCGCTGAAAGCTCGGGTATTGCCGCCACCTGTCGGCGGCTGATCACCATCGTTTCAAAGGGCCAGACCGCCCAAAATGGCACTAGCGCGACAAAGTGTTCATTCTCGCAGACAATCCGTTCGGCCAGTTCGAGTTCCTGGGTCAGGTAATCGGCCAGCAGCGAGCGGCCGTGTTGGGCGAAGTACGCGGCCTGCGCCTCATGTTCGCGCTGCACGGTCATCGGCACATGCGACTGCGCCCAAATTTGGCCGTGCGGGTGCGGATTCGAGGCACCCATCATCGCGCCGCGATTCTCGAAGATTTGCACGTAGCCAATCTCGGGCCGCGCGCCAAGCTCGCTGAACTGTGCCGCCCACACATCGACCACCGCCGCCAGCGTGTCCAGGTCGATCTGCGCTAGCGTGAGGTCATGGCGGGGCGAGAAGCAGACCACTCGTGCCACGCCGCGTTCGCTTTCGGCGCGCAGCAGGCCGCTGTTGTAGCCGCCCTCGGGCGTGTCGGCCAGCAGCGCGGCGAAATCATTTTCGAAGACAAATGTCTGCGCATACTGTGGGTTGTGCGCATTATTCGCCCGCAGATTGCCGGGGCACAGGTAGCACTGCGGATCGTATTGTGGCCGATCGTCCGGCGCAGTCGTCTCGACCTGGCCTTGCCAGGGGCGCTTGGTGCGGTGCGGTGAAACCAACACCCACTCGCCGCTGAGTGGGTTGTAGCGCCGATGCGGGTGATCAGAAAGCTTGAATGTGGTCATTCAGCACCTCGTTTTCGTATGCCGGCTGGGTAGCCGATCATCTTTGCGAGATCGCCAACTCCGCGAATGAGCGGAATGAGCGCGAGTGCGCGGGCTTGCTCGTGGAGTGGCAGCGCCGGGGCACGTTTGAGCAAGCGTGCGGCGGGCTTGCGGCTGTAGGCAACCGCGCCAAGCGCCAGCGGAACCAGCAGCCAGGGCCGCCAGCGCGCGCCGAGCAGTAGGGCCAGCCCCAGGCCATAGGCAGTGTAGCGCAGCACGTAGCGGCGCGGCCACAAATTGGCCTGCCCATCGCCACGCGCATACAGAAAATACTGGCGTGCAAAAGCCGGCAGCGATGACCGTGGCCGAAAATGAACGCGCGCATCAGGCACAAACACAAAGCGGTAGCCCGCCCGTTTGAGTGCCAGATCGAACAGAATATCCTCGCAATGGCTGGCGTCCTCGGGAAAGCCGCCCGCGCGCTCCCAGGCGTGGCGGCGAAACGCCAGCGACTTGCCGAACGGCAGAAACTTCTGCGGCGCGATCTCCTCGGCGTCGCGGTAGTTGGTGGCCGCCAGTGCCAGTTCGAACAGGCTCTGCGGCGCAGGCGTGAAGAAACCGCCGACCACATCGGCCTGGTCGCGCTCCAGTGGCGCGATAATCTCAGCCAGCCAACTCGGGTCAAGGGTTAGCCCCGCATCGGTACATGCGATCAGATCGTGCCGGGCGTTGCGGATGGCGTTGTTGCGCCCCGACGAAATGTTGTGGCCACCGCGCACCAGCCGCACCTGGGGATACCGCGCGATATAGCGCTGAACGATCTCGGCAGTGGCATCGGTGCTGCCGCAGTCGTTGACGACCACCTCATCGGGCGGGCGGCGCTGCGCAAGCATCGAATCGAGCAATGCCGCGATTGTGGCGGCCTCGTCTTTAACCGTGCAGATCAGCGAAACGTGCTGTGACTGTATCATAAGTATGCAGTGTGGCTTAGATTCAGTTGTGATTATAAGCGAAAAACGGCGGGGCATCCCAACCGCTCGGAGCTGCTGCGCCGGGTAGCACAAAAGCCCGGCGCTGCTGCGCCGGGCTTTTGTTATTGCGGAATGAGGTCTTCGGGCGTTATTCGACCAGCAAATCAACCCGCGCGGCGGAACTCGTGGTGGCAGGTGCGACTGCGCCGGCCCAGGATTGGCGACCACCGGCCCAGGATTGGCGACCACCCGCCCAGGATTGGCGACCACCCGCCCAGGATTGGCGACCGCCCGCCCAGGATTGGCGACCACCCGCCCAGGATTGCCGCCCGCCCGTCCAGGTGGCGAGCTGCTCACCTGTGAGCGAGTCGATCAGGCTGAATTGGCCGCTGGCTTCGTCCCATGTGGTGAAGCCCCAGAAGTGATCGTCGGTGGTCAGATCGATGCCAACATCTAGTCCAGCGTTCGCGCTTTCGGTCGCAGTGCTGAATACCGCCTGCTCGGCGTCGATCAGACCAGCGCCCTGCTCCCAAACGCTGTAGATTGGCAGCTGCGTGTCTTCGTCGAAGGCTGGGCGGGCAGTTGCCAACAGGCGATGCTTGACTTGATCGTTGGTCAGGCTCGGCTCCTCCTGAAGCATCAGCGCGACAATGCCACTCACTTGGGCGGCGGCCATCGACGTGCCGCTGAGGCGGTAGTAGGTGTGCTCTTTTGCCGCCGAACCCACTTTGAAGTCGACGCGCGCCTGCTCTTGAACAGCGCCATCTGCAACAAGATTAGCCAAAGTCGAGCCATTCGGCATTGGCGCGATCGTGCGCGAGGCTGGCACCACGACATCTGGCTTGATAAAGGCCGATTCAGTCGGGCCACGGCTGGAATAGGTCGCCAGCTCGTCGTAGCCACTTTCGGTGTAGCGACCACTCTTGATCGCGCCGACAGTTACAACATACGGCACGTTACCCGGAACAGTAATCGTCGCGGCCTCGGGGCCGCTGTTGCCAGCGGCGGCGATCACCACAATGCCGGCCTGCCATGCCTTCATGACCGCCTGATTGAGTGGGTCATCCCAGTAGGGGCCAGTCACCGGCGAGTACAGCGAAAGGTTCAGCACGCGCACATTGTAGGCGGCACGGTTGGCGACGATCCAATCGATCGAGCGAATCACATCGGCGTAGCTACCGACGCCGTTCTTGTCGAGCGCGCGCGCTACCATCAAGTTAACCTGCGGGGCAACGCCAACTGGTGTGGCGTTGGTGCCGCTTGCCAGCTCCGTCTCGCGATTATCGGCGATTGTGGCGGCGACGTGGGTGCCATGGCCGTGCTGATCGCTGCTATTGTTCGGAAGGTTCCGATTCAGCAGGTTATCATTGGCGCTGTCGCGTGGCAGGAAGTCGCGGTAGAAGATGCAGCGCCCAGAGTTTTCGGATACCATCAGGCCGGTCGTATCGCGATACTTCCAGTCGCCAGCACTCGCCATCTGCATGAAGCCGGAGTCGATCACGGCGATTGTGATGCCCCAGCCCTGAAGCTCGCGGTCTTCGCGCTCGCTCGAGACATTGACCCGGAACTTCTTGTCGCCGCCTTCCTTGCACTCAGTTTTAGCTGTTGGCACCTTGCGCTCGTGCAGCAGATTCGCACCAGTCGCCGCCGCTGGGTACAGCAGATAGCCGTCGGTATCGGTTTCTTTGCCGCCGCCAGTAGCATGAACTGGCAGATCGGCGTGAAGCGCAAGTTGCTGGTCGGTGGCGAGCAGTGCATAGGCGCGCTGGTCGAGCCGGGCGCTGACACCATCGATGATGTTCAGCTGATCAACAACACCGCCGCCCGCGCGGGCGACCGCAGTAGCCGCCGCCGCCGCGCTGTCGGCCTGCACGATATAGCTGGTTGTTTCAGCGCGAGCCTGGATTGGATGGCTCGAAGACGCAGCACCGGCCAGCAACACGCACGCTGCAAGCAGGAGCTGCGTTCGCCGAGTGATGGAGAAGGTAGGCATTGTTCGGGTTCCCCTTGCGCGTGCCGATGCGAATCGCGCGATAGCACAGTAGAATACCAATTGTTGTTCCATGCTTCACTGAATATATCATACGACAGTAGTGCATAGTCAATAGAACGAGGAGTTACGCAGTTGCCCAAGCGCTTTCATGACGCCTGCGGCGGGCGTGGAAATACCGCGCCATTGTTTCGTTGTTTGGTGGAGCGCACCAAACAACGAAACAAAAAGCTAGCTTTTCCCTGCTGCCGCAGGCTGAAGTCGCCAACTGCGTAAGGCCTAGCTCTTATAGCAGCGGGCAGAATAACTGATCCAGTTTTCAGGGTGTACTTCGCTTGGTGATGCGCTGCGCCTCCTGATCGCTGGCCCATGATCCCTGACCCCTGCTATAATCACTCGATGATCTGGACTTGACGCGACTTCCAGAGACGCCTATAATGTTAATAGTGAGCTAACAAACCAATGGTTGGCTCGCTCGAACCGGCAGGTGGCGAAGGAGATTTGCCATGCGCGAATTGAAGCCAGCACAATCTAGCGAGTGGTAGTGGCGGCTCAGAGCATGCTCTGGTGCCGCCTTCGTGTTTGATTGGGGCTGTACGACGCGGCTGCCTGGAGCAATGGCCTAGCTGTTCGCGATGGCGCGGTGCTGAACGAGGATCGTCCTCGCGGTGCTGCTACAAGGAGGAGCTTATGCACTCGGACTTGATCGGCAAGATCGAAAAAGCGCGTCGCTACGCGCAGGAACCAGAGCGCGTCGCCCTCGATGAGCTGAAAGCCCGCTTCCACGGTGGCAACAATGAACATAACGTAACGCTACGAGAAGGTGCTTGGAACTGCGATTGTGAGTTCTTCCGTGTACGCCGAACGTGTGCCCATGTGATGGCCATGCAGAAGATGTTCAACCCGATGCTGTCTGAGCAGGCCCGTGAGGCTGGCCTGCCGATTGCCGAAGAGCACATCGCCGCGCATGTCAGCTAATCGCTTGTGTCTACATACCACCAGCGGCAAAAGCAACAGGAAACTGGTTGTTCGCCGTAGGTGAAAAGAGCCGAACGCCCCCTCAACCGAGGGGGCGTTCGCATGGAGCAGCAATTCGTGACACTTGTAATCGCCCATCGCGGCGCATCGGCCTACGCGCCCGAGAACACGCTGGCCGCCTTCGCGCTGGCCGCCGACCAACGGGCCGACATGGTGGAATTGGATGTGCAACCGACGGTTGACGGCGCGATTGTGGTGTTTCATGACGATACGACCGAGCGCTGGAATGGCCAACAACGTGCGGTGGCGGCCTGTACATGGGCCGAGTTGCAGCAGGTCGATCTTCGGGGTGAGCGTGTGCCGTTGCTCGCCGAGGTGTGTGTGCTGGCGCGTGAGCGCGGCCTGCGCCTGAACATCGAATTGAAAGCGGCTGGGATCGGCAGCGAGGTAGTGCGGATTGTGCGGCAGGCGCGTGTCGGCGATCTGGTACTCTTTTCGTCGTTCTCACCGCTGGCCTTAGCCGAGCTTGCCGCTGCAGCGCCGACACTGCCACGCGCCTATCTCATGGGCACGCGCAGCTACCGGCCCGATGTCCGGCTGCGCGAGCTGTGGCCACTACCAGCCCTGACTGCACTCGACTGCGCCGCCTGGCACCCCGCCCATGAACTGCCGTTGCTCGATCTGATGATTCCCCTGGTGCGGCAGCGCGGCGTACAGGTGAATGTCTGGACTGTCAACGATCCTGTGCGCATGCGCCAACTGTTGGCGATCGGCGTCGACGGCATTATCACCGACACGCCGGATGTGCTGCGAACAATTCAAGAACAATAACCACCAAGACACCAAGACACCAGGATCGAAAGATCTTGGTGTCTTGGTAGTACATTCGGTCAGCAGCAAAGCTGCCTAGCGAGCGCGGCCACGAGTGACCATGTTGACGATGCCAAGCAGCACCACCGCGCCGATGAACGAGACGATCAGCGACCACAGGTTGAACGCGCCATCATTGATGTTCACGCTCGAGCCAGGTAGAAACGAAAAGATCAGGCCGCCCAGGAATGCGCCGACAATGCCGACGACAATGTTCATGAGCGCGCCCATCTGTGCATCGCGGCCCATCACCATGCTCGCTAGCCAACCCACCAATGCGCCGAACAGCAGCCATAGAATGAAGTTAATCACATCGCCCTCCAGGTGTTACTAAGAAACTCTGTATGTCTTCCGTATTCCATTAGAGCAACTGGCGTGCCACGATTACGCGCGGCTTACTCGCTGGCGGCTACGAGCTGGTAGCGGTGCAGCCGGGCGTAAATGCCGTGCTGCGCGAGCAATGTGCTGTGGCTGCCGTCCTCGACGATCCGCCCGCGCTGCATGACGATAATCCGGTCGGCATTTCGGATTGTGGAAAGGCGATGAGCGATCACAATCGAGGTGCGGGTCTTGAGCAACCGCTCCAGCGCCTCCTGCACCAGCGCTTCGGTGGCGGTGTCGATGCTGGAGGTGGCCTCGTCCAACACCAGGATGCCTTCGGGGCTGAGTGCCAGTGCGCGGGCTAGCGCCAGCAGTTGGCGCTGGCCGACCGACAGATTTGCGCCGCCGGGCAGCACATGGTACGCATAGCCGCCCGGCAGCTGCGCAATGAACTTCGCGGCGTTGGCAGCCTCAGCGGCGCGCTGCATGTCGGCGTCGCTGATATCGTTACGAAACAGCCTGATATTGTGGGCGATCGTGCCAGCCAAGCAGACTGGATCCTGCGGCACAACGGCGACAGCCCGACGCAGCGTATCCAGGCCAAGCTGGCGAATGTCCACGCCGTCGAGCAGAATCTGGCCATGCTGCGGGTCGTAGAAGCGGGCGATCATGCCGACCAAGCTGGACTTGCCGGCCCCGGTCGTTCCTACAACTGCGACCGACTGGCCGGGCGGAATGCAAAGCGAGACGCCGCGCAGCACTGGCTCATCGTCGACATAGCTAAAGGCCACATCGCGGAATTCGACTGCGCCGCGCACATGTGGCAGCGCGACCGGCTGAAGCGGCGGCTGGATGTCCGGCATTGTGGTGAGCAGCCGCTGCACGCGCTCGGCGGCTCCAAGGGCGATCTGAACGGCGTTATATTGTTCCGAAAGGCGTAGCACCGGTTGAAACGCGCGGTCGGTATACTGTATAAAGGCGACCAGTGTGCCGAGTGTGGCCCAGCCGGCCAGCACGCCCTGGCCGCCGCCATACAGCAGCAATGCCAGTCCGACAGCTGCCAGAATCTCTTGGACGGCCAGAAAACGCGCGCTGCTATCGCGCAGGGCCAGCAGCGCGCGCCGGTAGCCGGCGCTGAACGTATCGAACTCGGCGGTGCTTTGTTGCTGGCGGCCAAACAGCTGGATCAGGCCCAACCCCTGAAGCTGTTCACTGAGGAAGCTGCTGCTGCGCGCCAAGGCCGAGCGCTCGCCATTCGAGGAGCGGCGGATGCGGCTGCGGAAGTAGCGCGTCACAATGGCCAGCACCGGTAGCACGGCCAATGCCAGTACGGCCAGCTGCCAGTTGATACTGAACATCACGACAATGATTACAAGCAGCGTTACGCTTTCGGTCAGGATGGTGACGACGCTGCTGGACAGCAGGGCATTGAGCGCGTCGATGTCGCCAGTCAGCCGGGCTACCAGCTCGCCAACGGGCGTTTTACCAAAAAAGCTTTGGCTCTGGCCTAGCATATGCTCGAACAGGCGGTGGCGCAGATCCGCCAGAGCGCGCTGTCCAGCCTGCTGCAAGAAGTAGGTTTGCGCGTAGGTGAGGCCAAACATGCCCAGTGCGGTAGCGGCGTACAGCCCGGCGAGCGGCCACAACCCCGCTACATCGCCAGCGGCGATCGGCCCGTCGATCGCGCGCTGAAGCAGCGCGGGCGGCAGCACGTTTAGTGCCGCCGTACCCAACAGTAATACCAGCGAGACAGCCAGTGGCCGCCAGTGCGGTGCCATGGTGGTCATGGTCAGCCGCACCAGCGCGCGATCCTGGGTTGCGCCTTCGTCGTGCTGTGGTTGCGTCATTGCGTGTCTCCTACGCTTTTCTCAACACGGTGCGCAGAACCGCAGAACCGCAGAACCGTAGAACTGCGGAACCGCGGAACCGCAGAACTGTGGAACCGGTTCTGCGGTTCCATGGTTCTGCGGTTCTGCATCACGCGGCGTCCTCGGCCTGGCGCAGCTCGCGGCGATACATGGCGGCGTAGCGCCCGTCCTGGGCGATCAGCTCGGCGTGGCTGCCGCGCTCGACGATGCGGCCCTGATCGAGCACGATGATCAGATCTGCGGCACGCACTGAGGCCAGGCGCTGGCTGACTATCAAGCAGGTGCGCCCAGCGCTGGCGTTATGCAGTTCGCCCATGATTTCGGCGGCGGTCTGTGTGTCCACGCTGGCCAGCGAATCGTCGAGCAGCAGCACCTGAGGCCCGCGCACCAGCGCCCGCGCGATCGCGGTGCGCTGCTTCTGCCCGCCCGAAAGCGTCGCGCCGCGCTCGCCAACGATCGTGGCCAGGCCCTGCGGCAGCTGCGCGAGGTCGTTCGAGAGCCGCGCGGCAGAAACGGCCTGGTGCAAGGGTTCATCGGCTACGTCGGCCAGGCCAAGCGTGATATTCTCGGCCACGGTCATACCAAATAGCAGCGTTTCCTGCGGCACATAGCCGATCTGGTGACGCAGATGGTCGAGTGTGAGGTCGCGCAGATCGTGGCCGTCGAGCGTGATGCGGCCCTCGTCGGGGTCGATCGCGCGGCTGACCAGGCTGAGTAAGGTCGATTTGCCCGCGCCGGTCGCGCCGACAATGCCGATGGTGGTGCCAGCTGGCAGGTCGAGGTCGATCTGGCGCAGCACCCAGCGGCCCTCGGCAACCACGCCGACGTTTTCAAAGCGCAGGTGGCCGCTGATTGGCGGCGCGTGGGCGTCGGGCGTGTCCGCGATGGCGGGCCTGCGCCGTAGTACCTCGCCGATGCGCCCAGCGGCGGCGCTGCCCTGCTGGAGCCGCTCGAAGGCCTGGCTGAGCGATTGGGCCGCGCTGCTGAGTAGCCCAAGATAGACGATAAACTGGACATACTGGCCCAGCGTGAGCTGGCCGGCCACGATCTGCGCACCGCCCACCGCCAACACCAGAGCGGCGGCCAACCGCACCACCAGCGCCGGCAGCGGCGAGATCGCGCTGGAGCGCAGCACGAACTCAAGATTCGAGCGCGCATAGCCATCGTTCAGCTGGCGGTAGGCCTCGGCGGCGGCGTGCTCCTGGCCATACGCCGAAAGCGTGCGCACCGCACCCAGGTGCTCCTGCGCGAAGGCCGAGAGCTGGCCCATCTCGCGTTGTACCGCATCGAACGAGCGCTCCAGCACCATGCCAAGGCGATGTTGGAGCAGCACACTGGCCGCAACAACGCTGATCACAATTGCCGCCAGCAGCGGGCTGGTCAGCGCCATGAGCGCGCAGCCAATGCCGATCAAGAACAGCGCGTGCATCGACATTTGAAAGCCGGCGCTGTAAAACCGCCAGATGTAGATAAAATCGCTGGTGCCGCGCGAAAGCAGATCGCCGGTGCCGAATTGCTGAATGGCGGCGCGGTCGAAGTGCAGCAGGCTGGCGAACAAATCCATGGACATGGTGTAGGTCACACCGGCGGCGATCCGCCCAGTCAGCATGCGCAGCAGGTAGCGAAACAGCGCCAGCACACAGGCCAGCCCCACCAGGCCGAGCGCGTAAGCGGCCAGTACGGGCGGGCGCACGCTTTGCAGCAGCTCGTCCACCGCCCAGCCGAGTAGCGTCGGGCTGAACGCGCTGGCCGTCGCGCCGATCAGCGCATACAACCCGCCCCGCACCAGTGCGCCGTGGTACGGGCGCATGTAGGGCAACAGAAAGCGCAAACCTGATTGGGCCATGGCCGTGTGTCCTTTGTTCTAACACCCGCCTGCGAGCACTTGATCGTCGACAACTGTTCCATCGACGCTGATAAACTGAAAGCGCAGCGTCGCGCGGTCGAGCTCGATCAGCAAGGCACCATAGGCCTGGTTGAATTGCAATTGGCTGCCGTCCACTGGCGGGCCGAGATCATACACGGCACCGCCGCCCAGGCCGTTGACCAGATAGGGGATTCCTTGTTGGATGATCCGCTCGTAGCTGTGGTCATGGCCTGCAAGGACGAGATCGGCACCCCAATCTGCAAAGGGCCACTGCATCCAATCGCTCGATCCGTGCAGGCCCGAGGAAAAGGGCGGATGGTGCATCAGGGTGATATTCCAGCAGGCCGCCGATGCTGCAAGCTGCTGCTGAAGCCAGCGGCCCTGAATCGAATCTGCGGCTATGCCATCCTGCTCGCCGGGCATGCTGTTGAGGGCGTAGATGCGGGCGGGGCCGAGGTCGACTGCATAGTAGCGCTCATTGCCTGGCAGGGTGAAGTAGTCGAAGTAGGGCTGGCCTTGGGCCGTTTGCAGATCGTGGTTGCCAAGCACTGGGAAGAAGCGGTTGGTGGTTGCGCCCGCACCATAGCTGCCCTGATACGGCGCGATGAACTCGTGGTAGAACTGGCCGATATTGGCGTCGATCGTGCTGGCCTCGCCGGCCGGGTAATTATTGTCGCCGGTGGTCAGCACATAATCGGGCTGCCAGCTTTTGACCAGTTCGGCCACCCGCGCCTCGTTCGGGCTGGCTGTGCCGTAGTCGCTGATCACAGCCAAGCGCGTGACAGGCGGCGGGCTGGCCGTGGCAGCGGCGGTCGGCTGGCCGACGGTAGGTGTGTTGGCCAGTTGCGCGGCCTGAGTCGGCGCTGGTTGGCTGGTCGCACTGGGCTGTGTGGTCGGCAGCGCCAGCGGCACAGCGCCGCAGCCAACGAGCATAAGCGCCAGCGTGGGGAGCAGTAGGAATCGGTATACCATAGAGGGGTATTATAGCAGCGCAGGCATTTGTGCGCTTGGCCTTGCATAAGTCCAATTAACATTGTCACGGGTAGTTTGCCGCGCTTGTTCGTAGGCGCACATGCCGTTGTACGGTATGATTGTGCCAATTCTCGTTGCCGAGCACACCAAGGAGCCGTTTCATGTATATTCCAAAGGCTTACCGCAACGACGATGCCGCACAGTTGGTCGGCTTCATGCGCGAGCATAGTTTTGCCACGCTAGTATCGATCGTCGAAGGTGCGCCATTCGCCTCGCATATTCCGTTGGTTGTCACCGTCGACGACCAAGCGATTCGGCTAACCGGCCATCTCGCAAAGGCAAACCCGCAGTGGCATGCCTTTGGCGAAGCGGAGTCGCTGGCGATCTTCAGCGGGCCGCACGCCTACGTTTCACCCGCACTGTATACGCAGCACGAAAGCGTGCCGACCTGGAATTATATCGCCGTGCATGCCTACGGCGTGCCTGTGCCGATTATGCTTGACGACCAGCCCGAACGCACTGAGGCCATGCTTGCCACGATGATCGCAACCTATGAGCAAGCCTACCAGCAGCAGTGGGACGAGCTGCCCGCCAAGTATCGCAGCGGAATGATGCAGGGCATTGTCGGCTTCGAGTTGGTTGTTTCACGGCTGGAAGGCAAGTACAAGTTGAGCCAGAATCGCAGCGCCTTGGATCAGCATACAGTCGCGGCGGCGCTCCACGAACACGGCGACGCTGCGGCGCGTGAGATTGGGGCAGCAATGGAGGGGTGAGTTCGATGTTCCCACTTGCGCGTTTCGTTGGATCTCTTTCTCTGTGCGTTTCGGGGTGGGGGCGGGGCTGGGGCGTGGTGGGGGCGTGGTTGGGGCTGGGCTGGGG
>JACMIM010000771.1 GCA_014381165.1 Roseiflexaceae bacterium | reverse complement strand
GTCGGTCAGCCGCAGGCCGCACTGATCGCGCTCGCCCCAGCTTTGCGCAACGGCGAGCGCGCCCTGATCATCGGCCAGCCAAATTGCCACATGGGCCACGCCGAGTACCTCGTGCAACTTCGACCCGGCCGTTTCGATCAGCGCTGCACTATCCAGGCTGGTCGCAAGCTCGGAGGCCAGCGTGTTGAGGTTATGCAGTTGGAGTGTAATCTGATCGGCCTGCTCCGCCGCTTGCGCCAGGGTTTGGGCAAATTGTTCGGCGTGTTCGAGCTGTTGGCGAATAACTGCCGCGCTGGTAGTCCAGTGCTCGGTTAGTGCCAGTGTCACATGTTCGAATATCTGCTCGGCAGCTTCCAGCAACTCACGGCGCTGCTCGGCCACAGCCGAATCAGCAAACAGGCCATCCCAGACCACGCGCCGCAGCTGGAAGGCGAGCTGGAGCCGTTCGCCCAGCTCCTCATCGCGGTCGCTGGTTCGCAGCGCGTGCATCAGACGCAAGCACTGGTCGAGCGGGGCGGCATCGCCTTCGGCGGCAAGGATAATGCCATCGTAGAGCGACACCATGAGCAGATCGCGCTCCTCTGGAGCAGCGACGACCACACCATTCGTATCGCCGTGGCCGTTGTGCAGGCCGGCCTGGGGCTGGCTGATAGCCAATTGAAGCCGCGCTGTCCATTCGGGCAACAGGCGTGCGCGATGCTGAGTGAGCCACTGAGCGAGCATGGGTGGGAAGTCCTTCTCAGGTCTTGACGGTCACGACCGTAGCATCGTCGATGGTTTTCCCATAGCGGGCCAACACCGCATCGCTGATCTCCTGCGGCGTTTGGGCGAGATCGAGCGTTTGTTCCTGCGCAAAACGGGCCGATATGCCATCGCTATAGAGCATGAAGATATCGCCTGGCTCGTAGACATAGTGCAGTTCAAGCAGGGTTGGTAGGCGAAAACCGAGAATACCGTTCTTTGAAATCGGCTTGATCGGCTGCTTACTGTACACCTGGACGCCAATATTGCCGACACCGACATAACTTGCCTTTGCGCCAGCCGGGTCGAGCCGCAGCAGGCCAATCACTGCGCCGCGCGTGCTGTGCAGTGCGACATGCGCATGCTGGATCAGCTCCTGAAGTGACCAGTCGAGGTGCTGCATAATGACATGCTCGGCGGCCCTAGCGGCTTTGGCGGCTTCCTCGCCGCCACCAAGCCCATCGACGACGACGACGATCAGGCCGCCGTGGCGATCCTCGCTCACAAAGCCAATATCGCCAGAAACCGACTGGTTATGTTTGGGGCGGCCAGCTATACCCCAGGAGTAGCTCACAATCGCCGCCTTTCTCGCTGCGCACGCACCGGCAGCCATTTGGTTGCTCGCACCGCCGTCCCAGCGCCGACAGTCGACTCAATTGAGAAATCGTCCATCAGGCGCTGCACGCCAGGCAAGCCAGCTCCAAGCGTATGCGCGGTGCTGAAGCCATCGCGCATGGCCAGGGCGATATCTGGAATACCAGGGCCGGTGTCGCGCGCTTCGACGGTCAATCCATTGCGGCCGTCCTGGCTCGCGGGTTCTAGCAACAGCGTCCCGCCACCCGCGTGGGCGAGCAGGTTGCGCGTCAACTCCAAGATCACAATTTCGATTCGCGTCCGGTCGATATCGTCAAAACCAATCGCCGTGGACAGCGCACGGCCACGATTGATCGCAACATAGACATCAACTTCACGCTGAATGGCACACATAACCGCCTGCATGCGAGTGTACTCCCCGCCAAAGCTTGAGCATAGCTCCAGAGGTTACAATTTGCCGAACTCCCGCCGTACCTGGAGTATAGCGTCGGCTGGCAGGTGATGCAGTAGCAGCTTGATCGCGTTTCGGCAACAATGTTACGCCCTAGTTTCGCGCGGCGCTGCGCCAACGGGCTAGCCGCTGGCGGAGGTGTTGAACCGACCAGCTCGAAGGCAGGTACTCACCGCGATCTGTGACGACAATCGCCAGGATATTTGCCGGAACGCGGCCGTATGATTGCACGATTCGGCCATGCAACGCAGGCTGGTAGATCAGGACTGCGGCGATTTGATCATAGGAAAGCGAGAGGCCGTCATAGCCAAGCCAGAGCTGATCCATAGTAGATTGCAGATTGCATGCAGATTGCAGATTTTAGCAATCTGCAATCTGCAATCCATACTCCTGCTAGTCACCAAAGCTCACACCCATGCCACGGGCGGTGCGAATCATGTCATTATGCGGGCGAATCGTCTTGATGTGGCCGGTGGCCTCTTCAAGCGGCACCGTGACGATCTCCTGGGCGCGCAGGGCCACCATCTCGCCACTGATGCCATTGTGGATCGCGTTGACCGCCGCCGCGCCGTAGCGGGTCGAAAGCAGCCGATCATAGGGTGTGGGCGAGCCGCCGCGCTGGAGGTGGCCAAGCACCACACAACGGCAGTCCTTGCCAGTCAACTCGGCCAACTGGTCGGTCAGCATGAAGCCCACGCCGCCGAGCCGCCCGCGGTTCGCATACAGCGGCTGGCCGCCTTTGGGGAACGCGCCTTCTGAAACCACGACGATACTAAAGGCACTGCCGCTGCGTTCGCGCTCGAGAATGCGTTCAGCGACAATATTACTATCAAAAGGGATTTCTGGAATCAAGATCACATCGGAGCCACCAGCGATTCCGGCGTGCAACGCGATCCAGCCGACGTGCCGACCCATGACTTCGAGCACCATCACGCGGTCATGGCTGGCCGCAGTAGTGTGCAGGCGGTCGATCGCATCGGTGGCAACCAGCAGCGCGGTGTCGAAACCGAAGGTGCGATCGGTGCCGGGCAGATCGTTGTCGATTGTCTTGGGCACGCCGACGATCGACATACCAAGTTTTGCGAACTCCAGCGCGATCGCCTGGGTGCCCTCGCCGCCGATCGTGATCAGGCCGCGCATGCCAAGCCGTTCAGCATTCGCCTTCGCCTCGAGATAGGGGTCGTCCTCGCTGCCGATCACACGCTTGCCGCCGAAATGGCCCTTGTTGGTGGTGCCGAGAATCGTACCGCCAGCAGGCAGCAGGCCGCGCACATCATTATTCGTAAGCACACGGTACTTGGTTTCACCGATCAGGCCCTCGAACCCATCTTCAATACCGAGAACCTCATAGCCCAGATTAACTGCCGTCTTTACGACCGCGCGAATGACCGCGTTGAGTCCTGGCGCGTCGCCGCCGCTGGTGAGCACCCCAATGCGCTGGGGGTTCTTTGCTATCATGCTGCCTCCATGCTCGGAAACTATCGTCTGTCACGCCACTCCCCAACGGCGGGCAGGCACAGCAGCGTGCCCTAAGCGACCGATCACATCCAATTATACACCGAGTATCAGCACACACTGCGCCAACAATCGCCAGTTATGGCGAGCATGGGTGGGTGCATGCGGGTTGAAACCCGCTGCTGGTATGCCGAAACGCGCTGGAGCGCGTTCGTGCCGTTCAACGCGCCTCAGCGCGTTTCCCAGTATCAGACGCCGGATTCATCCGGCGGCCGTGGTGGCTCCCAATTGCCGCACCCGGCGATCTATGCTAGACTGCGCAGCCGAAGATCAAACATACCATGTCGAAATGGATGCGCCAGAACCTGACAACTCGCGTAGATGCTCCGATTGAGCCTGCTAACCACATGGCCACGCTGGCGAACCGTGTGGCGCGCACTGCGGTTGTTGCGCTGTTCGGTGCGCTGCTGATCGGGCTGGCGTACCAACTGCCAAGCGCCCATCAGGTCGATATTGGTCGCATGGACGCCGCCTACGTGCAAGGCTTCCACGAGGCCGAGCGCGCCGACGCCCGCGCGCCCGCAGCGCTCCTGGCCGGATCGGACGGGGCAGCACGCTGGAGCACTGCGCAGTCGTTTATCGTTTTCCCCCAGATTGGCCTGCCTGCCACACTCGATCTGCGGCTGCGCGGCCCCGCCACGAGTGTGCCGGGCAGCGAGCTGATTGTGCTGCTGAATGGCTCCGAGCTTGGGCGCATGGCGCTGACCAACAGCTGGGCCGATGCACACTTTGTGATCGAGCGTGGCCTGCTCAAGCCGAGCGATGTTGTGATCGAGCTGCGTGCCGTCGCGCCCGCTCCAATAAGCGCCGACGATGCCCGTGTGGTGGGCGCGCTGCTCGACCGGGCTAGCCTGCGCACCAGCGCCTGGCCGATTGTGCCCTACCCTGGCCAGATGGTGCTGGGTGGGCTGGCAGCGGGGCTGTTGTCGCTGGTGCTGGCGCGGCCCGACCCGGCGCGGCCCGACCCGGCGCTGAAGCGCCGGGCTATTGGGATGGTGGGGGCGGCAGGCATGGTTGCATTGGGGTTTTTGCTGCTGTATCGCTTGCAGCTGCCGTATTCGTACCCGTTGCGCGGGCTGCTGGTGGGGTTGAACATCGGGCTGGCTGGTTTGCTGGCGCTGCGCTACGGCCCGCGCATGGCGCTGCGTGTGCCAGCGCTGCTCGATCTGGCCGCGCTGGGCGGGGTCGGGCTGTGGCTGGCGGCGTTGCTACGAGCGGCCCAGCAGCATGTAACGCTTTCGCGGCCGGGTGTCGAGACTGATTTCAGCGTGTTCGCCCGTCGTTCAGCCCAGCTCCATGGCCTATTCCAAGCAAGCGGCAACTATGATGCCGCCAGCGACGGTGTGTTGCGCGCCGATGGCTTCTACCAGCTTGGCTACCCGCTGCTGCTGTGGCTGCTGCGCCCCTTCAACAACGACAACCCCTTTCTGGCCGCCCGCCCGATCGCGGCGATCAGTGGCGCACTGGTGCTGCTGGCAACCTGGTGGCTTGCCCGCCAGCTGTTTGGACGCGGCGCTGCGCTGATCGCGCTGCTGTGCCTGGCATGCAGCCCACTCATGGCCAGCTATGGCATGTTCGCTGGCACCGACGCTCCACTGGCAGCGGCCTGCGCGGTGGCGCTGGCCCTGCTGTTTGGGCTTCGCGCCCGCATGCCAAGCTCGCACTGGCAAGCCGTGGCGGCGCTGCTGCTGGCGGGCGCAGCCGCTGGCACAGCATTTCTGTTTCGCCATCCCGGGCTGCTGCTGCTGC
>JACMIM010000770.1 GCA_014381165.1 Roseiflexaceae bacterium | reverse complement strand
TGGTGCAAAGCACCAAAAAACGAGACAAAAAGATAGATTTTCCATGTATTCTTGGCCCGTCACCTTGGTGGCGGGCTTTACTTTTCCCAGCGTAGGTAGTAGTGGCTCTCGTCCTCGGCGCGCAGTTGCTGCGCCGCGCCGCCATCGGCACGCATCGTCCAGATCTGGAAGCGCCCGCCGCCTACTGCCGAAGCGTAGGCGATGAATTCGCCATTTGGCGAGTAGGCCGGGCTGGTGTGCGGCCCCGGTTGAGTTGTCAGCACCGTGCGTTCGCCGGAAGCGGCGTCGAGCCGAACAATCTGGCGCGTGGCAAGTTCGCTTGGCGCGTTTGCTGCGAAGACCAGGCTGCGGCCATCCGGCGACCAGGCTGGGAACTCCTCGTTGACGGCTGGCGTGTTGGTCAGGTTGCGCGATGCGCCATCCCCTGCGACCACGAAGATATCCTGCACACCGTTACCGGCATCTGCCGCAGCATAGGTCAGCCCCTGTCCTTCCCAAGTGACCCAGCCGTACTGGGCAAAGTTTGGCTCAACTAGCCTGCGCGTGCTGGTGGCCGTATCGTAAATCGCCAGCCGCGCATCGACGTTGGTATTTTCGATATAGGCGACAAAGCGGCCATCGGGCGAGAAGGCCCCGTAGCGCGATGGTACGCCTGCCGGGCTGATCGCGCGCTCGGTTGGCGCGGCCAGCGGGCCGAGGTAGACGACGCTGTTGCGTGTGATCGTAATCCGTGTGCCATCGAAAGAAATATCGGCGGAGCTATTGATATCGCCGCCGATCAGTTGGCTACGCGATTGCGACGCTAAATCCTCGCGGTAGATGTCGCACTGGTTGAGCCGTGTTGGGCACTGGCCGTAGAGCAACTGCCCGGTCAGCCCGGCAGCTGTAATTGGCGCGGCTTGTGGCGCGGCTGTGCCAGGCACGGAAGCGCTGTTGCCCTGCCCCAGTGCTCGCAGCGCAAGGCCGCCAAGCGCAAGCATGCCGATAATAAGCAGCGCTATCACAGCCATCGGCAGCGGCGATAGGTTGGCGGCAGCTGCAGGCCGCGGTTGCGTTGGCGCGAGCGGCACGGTTAGGCGGGGCGCAAGCGGCGGCGCGGTGTTTGGGCGCAGCTCGCTGGCGGCGATGGCCTGGAGATCGCGGCGCAGCGCTTCGACGTTCTGGTAGCGTTGGTCGGGCTTGAGCGCGGTGGCGCGGGCGATCACGCGAGCTAATGCCGGCGATGCCTGTGGGTTCACGTCCAGCAGCGGCGGCAGGATCAGGCCGCTGGGGGCTTGCCCGCTGGCCAAGTGGTGCAGGGTTGCGCCCAAGCTGTAGATATCGCTACGCTGATCGGTCTGGCCGTGGCCGTAGCCCTCGGGCGAGGCGTAGCCAGGCGTGCCGATCACCAGCGTATCGGCGGATTGCTCGGGCTTGAACAGGCGCGCGATGCCAAAGTCGATCAGCTTCAGTTGAAGGTTCTCCGGCGACATGGCGGGAGTAGCTGCCACGCCGTCGTCCAGATCCTCGACAATCACATTGCCTGGTTTGAGATCGCGGAAGATGACCTGTGGTGTGCGGCCATGCAGGTAGCCGAGCACCGCGCAAAGCTGCACGCCGCAGGCCAGTGTGAGTGGTTCGGGCAGCGGGCGGCCGTGGCTAATCACCAGATCGCGCAGCGTTGGCCCCGGCACGTATTCCATCACCAGGTAGGCTCGATCGTCGTGCTGGAAATAATCCCAGATGTTGGTCAGGCCTGGGTGGTCGAGCTGGGCCAGCATGCGCGCCTCCTGCTCGAACAGGGTCAGTGCCTGCTGCTGCTCCAGGTCGTCAAGGCGCGAGGCCGACATCTCTTTCACCGCGACCGGACGGCCCAGCCGCTGATCGCGGGCCAGGTAGACACGCGCGAAGCCGCCGGTGCCCAGCAGGCGTTCGATCTGGTAACGGTTTTGGATGAGCGGAGTGGGTTGTGTCATGGGTAGAACAGAGAACAGAGAACAAAGAACAGAGAACAGAGAACAAAGAACAAAGAACAGAGAACAAAGAACCGCAGAACAGCAGAACAGAAAACAGAGAACAGAGAACCGCAGAACCGTAGAACCCAGTAGCCCGGCGCTTCAGCGCCGGGAATGGAACGCGCCGGGAACGAAACGTGCCGGGAACGATGCGCGCCGGGAACCGCGCGATTCCAGAACATAGAACCGCAGAACCCAGTAGCCCCGCGCGTGAGCGCCGGGAATGGAACGTGCCGGGAACGGAACGCGGGCGTTCCCGCGGTCCCCCGGTCCGGGTGGTGTTGGACGCGAGCGCGTGTTGTTGTAGG
>JACMIM010000769.1 GCA_014381165.1 Roseiflexaceae bacterium | reverse complement strand
CGGGGCCGCAACCGCTGCCTGGTGGCGGCGGGTCACGCGCACAGGCGGTCAGGCTGCGATCATAGCTGGGACGGCGTGCAGATTGGGCGGTTGGCCCTCGATCGGCAGCAGCAGGCGGAACACGGCCCCACCGCCTGGCCGATTCTCGGCACTGAGTTGGCCGCCGTGGGCGCGCGTAATGCCCTCGGCGATCGCCAGCCCCAGGCCTGCGCCCTGGCCTCCGTGGGTGGTGCCCGCCCGATAGAACTTCTCGAAGATTTTATCTTCTTCGCCTGGCGTAAGGCCAGGCCCGTGATCAGCAATCTCGATCTGCGCATACGAGTATACGTTCGGCTGGGTTCGCTCGGCATCGCGCGTCGAGGCAGTGATCTCAATTGGGCTGCCTGCGGGCGTGTGGCGCGCGGCGTTTTCCAGCAGATTGATCAGCACCTGTTCGATCAGCACCGCGTCCAGCGGCACTAGCAGCAGCTCAGGTGGTGTGACAACCGAGACTGGGTGCTGCGCCAGCTCACGCTCGGTGCGCGCCAGGGCTGTGCCGATCACCTCGTCGATCGGCTGCCATTCTTTTTTCACGCGCACCGAGCCTGATTCCAGCCGGGTCATTTCGAGCAAATTGGTCACCAGCCGATTCAGCCGGTCGCCTTCCTCGAAGATCGAGCGGGTCAGCTCGCGCTGGGTAGCTGGCGACAAGTTCTGGTCGAGTAGGCTGGAGGCCGCGCCGGTGATCGTGGCCAGCGGCGTGCGCAGATCGTGCGAAACCGAGGACAGCAGCGAGGAACGCATGCGCTCGGTTTCGATTTGGATGGCTGCCTGTTCGGTTTCCTCGGCCAGGCGCGCGCGCTCAAGCGCCAGCGCGGTTTGGTTGGCAAAAGTTTCCAGCAGGTGCATTTGGTCGGGCGAGAAGCTGCGTTGGTCAGTTTGCGCACGCACGCCAAGCACACCAACCACACCACGCGCGCCGTTGAGCGGCAGATAGATCGCCTGCGATGAGGGTAGAGTCGTGGTGCCGCGCCCCGCAGCCTGGCTGTGCTCGAAGACCCACTGGGCCACGCCCTGCTCTTTATCATCGGGCGCATATACCATACGCTGGTCCAACTCGGCAATCCACCAGCCCGCGATGCTGCCCCAGGCCTGGAGCCTGCGATCATTCAGGCACGGCAGCAGCACCACAATCTGGCTTTCAAAGGTTTCGCTGATATGCCGCACGGTGGCACGCAGCAACGATTCATAGCCGCGCACGCTGGCCAGCTCACGGCTCATCGCATACAACGCGGCGGTGCGGCGCTCGCGCTGGCGGGCGGCTTCGGCCTGCTGACGCAGCCGAAAGGTGAGCGTACTCACGCCGAACGCGGCCACCAGCATGATCACAAAGGTAATCAGATACTGCGCGTCGGAGATAGCAAAGGTTAGAAACGGCGGCACAAAGAAAAAGTCAAAGGCCAACACGCTCAAGAACGAGGCCGTAATCGAGGGGCCGCGCCCAACCCAGCGGGCCAGCGCGATCACGGCCAGCAGAAAGGCCATAATGATATTGGCCTCGGCGAAATCAGGGAACACAAAGCGCAGCACGCCGCCAAGTGCGCTGACCAGCGCCACCGCCACGATTGCAATGCTGTAGCCCTGCCAATTGCTTGTGGGCGTGTAATTCTGGGCAGGCGGCGGCACGTCGGCTTCGTCGCCACTGACGATATGCAGGTCGATCTCGCCGCTTTTGCGCACCAGCGTATCCACCGTCGAGCCGAACAACAGATCGCGCCAGCGTGAACTGGTTGGGCTGCCAATAATAATCCGGCCGATGTTACGCTGGCGAGCGACTGCCAATACTTCCTCGGCGACATTATTACCAGAAAGTGTCAGCGTTTCCGCACCAAGCTGCTCGGCCAGGCGCAGCGCCTGCACGACGCTTTCGCGCTCCGGTTCAGGGCGGCGCAATTCAGCCGGTGTCTCGACATACAGCACAATCCAGGGCACACCGGCAGCACTAGTCAACCGCCGGCCAGCCCGAACCAGCCGGGCGGCCAGTGGCCCCGCGCCAATACAAACCAGCACGCGCTCGCTGGTCGCCCAAACCGTCGAGATGGCTTTGTCCTGGCGGTAGCGCTGCATCTGCGCATCGACCCGCTCGGCGGTGCGGCGCAGCGCCAGCTCGCGCAGCGCGATTAGGTTGCCCTTGCGAAAGAAGTTCTGCACCGCGGCGGCGGCGCGATCAGGGACATACACCTTGCCCTCACGCAGCCGATCGAGCAGCTCCTCGGGGGCCAGGTCGATCAGCTCGATCTCGTCGGCGCGTTCCAGCACATGGTCGGGGATGGTCTCGCGAATAATCACCCCGGTGATCTGGGCGACCACATCGTTGAGGCTTTCGATATGCTGGACATT
>JACMIM010000768.1 GCA_014381165.1 Roseiflexaceae bacterium | reverse complement strand
GCGTCCAGCCCATGCTCCGCGCCGCTCGGCGTCAGCGCCCGATCGGCGGCGAAGGGGCCAAAGCCGGTCGCCGCCGGCAGCGCCAGTGCCGCCGCCGCTGATAGCAGCGCCCATCCGATCGCCGCAGTTGGTGAAAGCGCGGTGGCCGACCATAACAGCGTGCCAGCCGCAAGCCAAACTACCGTGCGTCCAGCCAGCCCGATCTGTGCCTCGCGCAGCGTCGTTCGGTTGGTCAAGGCGTCGCCAGCGAGCAGGCCGGGCAGCAGCGGCAGCAGAAACGCGCCCTCGAACGCCAGCCAGGCCAGCAGCGGGTTCTCCAACCCATCCTCGGCGAGTGGGCTACGTGGCCAGGGCAGGAGCGCTAAGCCCAGCGCGGCAAGCAGCACACTCACTAGGCTGGTCGCCGACTCAAAACTGGGCCGTGGCAGGCGCAGCCGCTGCAATCGGGTGCTACGCCTTACCAGCGCAGCATAGAGTGCGGTCAGGCCAAGCAGGAACAGCAGGCCGGGGTCGAGCAGAAGAGCAGTTATGGTATTCATGATGCAGGTATGCCCACGGTCAGCGCCTCGTGTACCGCCGCCGCGATCGCACCTGGATCCGGTGGGCAGCCGTCGACCTTCAGGGCGGCCACGATCTCAGGGTTCGCCGCCAGCCCGCCCTGGCCGAATGGGTAGCCATCGATTGCGCAGCGCCCGACTGCCACAAGTGGGACGCTCTCCCGCAGCTTGTGCCAGATCGCCAGAAACGCCAGTTTAGCTTGCGGAAGCAGCGGCCCGGTCAGCAGCAGCACATCGGCCTCGAATGGGTCGCCGGCCCAGGCCAGATCGCGGTTGAGCAACACTGCCGCCTCGATCTCGGCGTCGCAAGCTCCACACGAGCCAGTATTCATGCGAAACAATTTGATCATGTTCTGCCCCTAAAACAAAGCCCAAACCCTTAACCACGAAGGCCCGAAGACGCGAAGATATGAACGTATCAGACATCCGCAGGCTATCGCTTCTTTTCTTCCTTCGTATCTTCGTTTCTTCGTGGTAAAAAATGCTTGGGCGATCTACGCACGAATGAACGTCAGCCCCTGAATAACATCATTGATCGTCGCAAGCACCGGCTGCGGGTACAGGCCCACCACCAGGCACAGTGCGATCAGCGCACAAACTATCACCGCCAGGCCGCGTGGCTCCGGCGTAAGTGCGCGTGGTGCCAGCCGGTCGAGGTCGGTCTCGCCGAGCAGCAGCGGCGACTGATCGGAGGCTGCGTCCTCCGAAGGGCCGAGCAGCCGCTCATAGGCCACCCGGCCAAGTGCGAGCAGCGCCACCACAGTCGAAAGCAGCAGCAGCACCAGCGCTGGCCCGCCCGACTGCGCTGCGGCCTGGTAGATCAGCAGCTTGCTGGCAAAGCCGTTGAATGGCGGCAGCCCCAGCAGCGCCAGCCCGCCAACCAAAAATCCCACGCCGGCCACCGGCCAGCGCCGCAGTAGGTCGCGCCGTGGGACATTTGAAGGCCGACCATCTGGCTGTTCCAGCAGGCTCAGACTGAGAAATAACAGCATCACCACGGCAATCTGGTTGAACGCCTCGAACAGCGCCCCTGCCAGCCCAACACTCGTCAGCGTTGTCAGCCCGTACAGAACCATCCCCGCATCGTACACCACCAGGTAGCCAAGTGCGCGGCGCAGGTTGTCCTGGCCCAGCGCGAGCACAGCTCCGAGCAGGGCCGTCGCGACGCCAAGCGCCTGCATCGTGGCGATCGCCAGATCGTTATCGAACAGAATGATCGGGCCAAAATATTGCAACGTGCTTACCAGAACTAGCAGGCTCGTGATGTTGATCACCGTAATAATCAGCATGGTCACCATTGGCGCGGCGTGTTCGGCCAGGTCGGGCAGCCAGGAGTGGAATGGCACCATCGCCAGGCGCAAGCCGAAGCCAACCGCAATCAGCGCCAGAATCAGCCGGGTGGCCGAGAATGCCTGCGCTGTGCCGGTATCCTCGTAGATGCTAACCAGTACAAAGGCTAGATACAGCACCACCCCGGACACAACCATCAGCACGAGATACTTGAGCGCGGCCGCTAACGTCGATCTGCCCACCAGCAGCGGGCTGCCAGTCGGCAGATCGATCACTGCCAGCACCGCTAGCACCGCCGCGCTGATCAGCAGCAGCGCGACGACAAACGGCTCCTGAAGCAGCAGCAGGGTGGCCGCAGTGAATGTTAGCAGCAGCAGACCGATCGGCACAAAGTTTTCGCCATGCGGCAGCTTGAGTGCCGCCGCGAACGCAACCGCCGCGATCACGAAAAAGGCTGCCAGAAACAGCCGACTGAGCGGATCGAGCACAAGCGTGAGGCCCAGCAGGCGCGCCGGTCCGTCAACCGGCACGGCGGTCAGCAGGGCCAACTCGGCCAGCGCCGTCGCCGTGGCGGCCAGCAACACAAATCTCGTTTGCGTGCGTAGCAAGAACGTACACGCCGCCATGGCGACCGGGAATAAAATGAGCAGTAAATAAGCCATAGATGCTGGTGCGCTATCTTCGGTAGAGTTCGGCGAGGTCGAGCGTTTTGAGCCGTCCGTACAGCAGGCCGCTGATATAGGCCACCGCCAGTGCCAGCACAAGGGTTAGCAGGCTCAACAAGGCCAGCGGAAAAACCTGGACACGGCCCGCCACGGCGGTGTACACTAGATCGACACTTTCAACACACAGCAGCAGCCCAAGGCCAACCTTCAACACATCGTTGGCCGTGACCAGCGTAAACAAGCCGGTAAGCGCCAGCCAGTACCACGCGAAGTCGACTGCATACGGTTGTGCCACCGGATACAGCCGGGGCAGTAGCAGCGCGGCGGCGGCAGCCAGCACCAGCGACCAGAACGGCACGACATAATCTGACATCCTGAACGGCTCGATCGTTCGCTGCGCCCGCCGTGCAGCGCGGCGCAGTTCGGCCAACGAGAATTCGTCCAGATCTTCGGTGTTGTACTCGCGCGAAAAGGTGATTGCCGTAATCGCCAGGATGAGCGCCGCCGCGAGACCAGTAATCAGCTTGACAACAACTGTCGTGCTGACTTGCGCCCCACCAAAGCTCAGGTCGGGCGCGATGAACTGCTGCTGTGTCAACATCCAGCCCAGGCACAGGTAGTTGATCAGCAGTGCAGGAACAGTAAAGCGCCAGTCGCGCATGAGCAGAATGATCGCACAGGTGAGGCCAATGCCGATGGCGGGAATGTTCATGTCTACCCTCGTATCAGCAGCAAGATGACTACGACGACCGCAAGCATCAGCCCTGCCATGAAGTAGCGCTGCTCCAAAAAGCTCAATAGCCAGCCCAACGTGCGGCTCGCCGCAATCATTCGCTGCCACAGCCAGCCAAACAAGCTCGACGGAGCGCCCAGCCAGCTCAATGGTCGCAGGCTTTCGCCCAGCAGATTCGCCGTCAGTACACCAGATGGCTCGATCTCGTCGTCGGCAAGTATCCGGCGTACACTGCGGCTGCGTAGCCATACAGTACATATAAGCGCACCGATCGCCACTGCGCTGGCGGCCATACCAGGTGTGCTGGGCAGTGCTGGATCTGGCAAATTAGCTGGTGCAAGCGGCAACAGCGCCCCGCGTGCCTGCATGCCCCAACTGTTCCAGGCCAATTGGGGCGCAATGCCAAACAGCACCAGCGGCAGTGCGACAAGCAGTGGGCACAGCAGGCTGATCAGGTTGCTGCGCGGTAGAGCCGCAGGTGCGCGTGAGCTGCGCAAAAAGGTCGCTAGCGGCGTCATCCACGCCAGGGCCAGCAGCGAACTGGCTGCGAGTAGCGGGCCGATCAGCAGCGGCGTGCTGGTGCGCAGCTCGTCGAACAGCCAGCGCAGCGACCAGAAGCCCCATGTTCCTGGCACGCCCGCCGCCGATGCAGCGGCCAGCAGCAGCGCGGCTCCTGGCACTAGCAACGCAGCGCCAGGCCGCATCTCGCGCATGTCGTCCGTGCCAGCGCGCCGCTCGATCACGCCGACTGCCAGCATGGCGGCGCAGCTGACTAACGCGGCCTGCACCAGCAGCGCCGGGGCGAGCACGGCCAGAACCGCAGGAGCCTGGCCAAGCGCGATCAGGAGCAGGCCGAACTGTGCGCTGGTTTGCCAGCCGACCAGCCGACGCAGCCGGGTTTCGCCCAACGCCCCGGCGGCGCATAGCGCAACAGCGCCAACTCCCGCCACTTCCAGTGCTGCACGCCAGCTTTCGGTCAGTGGCATCTGCGCCACAACGCGGGTCAATGTGAAGCCGGCAAGCAGCGGCAGGCCAAAAGCCAGTATTGGTGCGGCAACAGCGGCAGGAGCATCGACAAGATCGTGGACGACCCGGTGAAATGGTGGCAGCCCCAGCGCGATTAATCCGGCCACAAACAGGCCCACCAGCCCAATTTGCGGCGCAACAGCCTCGGCAGCGCCTGACTGGGCGCTCAAACCTGCACCCAGAAGCACGATCGCGCCAAGTAAGTTCGCCAACATTCCCGCCGGCAAGATTTGGGCATCGGCCTGTCCGCCGCTTGCGCGGTGCGTAACAAAGCCGAGCAGTGGTAATGCTGCCCATACCAGCGGCAGCAGCAGCACCTCACGCAGCGCTAGGCCCAACAACGTTGTGGTCAGCAGCAGTAGCAGGCTTGCGATCAGCCCGCCAAAACCACGCAGTTTCGGCGGCAACGCCAGGGCCAAGGCCAACAGGCAGACTGCGCCGCCGGTGGCGACTAGGAGCGCCGCTGGCAGGCTCGCTGCGTCGAGTGCCAACGAGAGCTGGATGGGCGGCCCGTTCAGCTGCATCCACGGGCGCTCAAACAGCACTGCGCCACGCATGGTAGCAACGAGCAACAGCGCGGCGCTCGCCAACAACGCCAGCGCCGCGCCAAAGCCCAGTGCGCGGGTTGCCACAACACGGTTCAGCCCAAGGCAGAGCACGGCAGTGAACAGCGGCGGCGCGAAAGCAAGTAGCAGCATCACTGTTCCGCGCATGCCGTACACGTATCGCACGAGGCGATGATCGGCACGGTATTGTCGAGCAGTGCGCCTGCTAGCAGCGTGCGCGCCAGCAGCCGGTCGAGCTGGCGCGGCGTATCAATTCGAACTTTGGTGAGCTGCGTGCCATCGCTCTCGATTGTGTAGCGAACCATGCCGCGTGGTGCTTCGACCGCCGCCGCTGCGCTGCCAGGGTTGAGCGCCGTCGGGTACTCGCCCTGCCAGTCGCCAGCGCTCAGGTCTTGAAGCGCCAGATCGGCGAGTTTGAGCGCCTCATAGGCTTCCAGCACCAGCACCAGCAGCCGCGCGTACAGATCGCCGCCTTCTTGTGTCACCAGGCGGAAGGGCAGCAGCGTGTAGCCGGCGTAGGAGCTGTCGGCCCGCACATCGCGGACGATCCCCGAGGCGCGCGCCATCGGCCCGCGCACACCATACTGCTCCGCCGCCGCCCGTGGCAGCCCGCCAACCTCGACCGTGCGCGCCAGCAATGCGCGGTCGTCGATCATGGTTTCGATAGTGCGAAAAACGCTGCGCGTGAGCTTAGGCAGCGTCAGCAGCGATTCTTCGCGGTCTTTCACGGAAACCGCGCGTTTGACGCCGCCAGGAATACAAAAATCAGGTGCCATGCGCGCCCCGCTCACGCGCAGCATCACGCGCTGGGTCGCCTCGCGCAGGTTGCGCAGCACTGCCGCCTGGGTGTCAAGGCCGATCGTTTCCAGCACTGTCGCCGCCGCCGCCAGGTGCGAAGCAACGCGCTCGAGTTCAGCCGCTGCCGTGCGCAGCAGCACGGCGCGCTCGCCAACGCCAATGCCACACAGCGATTCAATCGCCTGGCAGAATGCAAGCGTATGCGCGACCGAGCAGGTGCCACAAATGCGGGAAACAAGAAACAGCGCCTGGGGAAGATCAAGCCGGGGCAGCCGCTCCGCGCAGCCGCGCTCGTTATAACCATCACGATATTCGAGGTCGGCGATTCGCTCGCCATCGATTCGCAGAATAAATCGCTGCGGCCCGCGCCACGCTGGGTGGAACGGCCCGAGCGCAAGAGAATAGCTCACGCCCCCTCCAAACACTCCACTCAGGGCGCGTATTATACCATAGCCACCCAGCTGTGCCGCGCTGCTACTGCTCGACCGCGTCGCGCACCCAGTCCAGATGCTGCACCTGCCCGCCGCGCCCCAGCTGGATCGCCACTACGTCGATGCGCCACTCGAGTTCTTGCTCGTCGCAGTGCTGTGCAAGGTAGGTGTAGGCCAATGCCACCAGTTTGCTTTGCTTACGCGCGCCAACCGACTCAGCTGCGCTGCCGTCGCGCCTGGTTCGCACTTCTACAAACACCAGCGTTGTGCCATCGCGCATGATTAGGTCGATTTCACCGCCGCGCCCGCGCCAGTTGCGCGCCACCTCATTCAGCCCGGCCCGCGTTAGATGCGCCAGCGCCACCGCTTCGCCAAAGCTGCCCAGTTTCCGCCGCTGATCCTGCACAGCCACTCCACGAATTGCTAAACCCTTAACCACGAAGACACGAAGACACGAAGACGATACAGGCATGTCCTTCTTCCTTCGCGTCTTCGTGCCTTCGTGGTTATCTTTGGATTCTGTTACGGGTAGATGCCGCGCGTCATGGTCGCGCTGGCGACGCGCTCGACCGCCAGCAAATAAGCGGCCGTGCGCATGTCGGTATGCCGCTCCTTCGCCAGCCGCAGCACCTGCTGGAATGCAGCGCCCATCACCCGCTCCAGCTGCGCATTCACCTCGCGCTCGGTCCAAAAGAATTCTTGCAGCCCCTGCACCCACTCAAAATAGCTGACGGTGACGCCGCCTGCATTGGCCAGAATGTCCGGGATGACGAACACGCCCCGGTCGAACAGCACCCGGTCGGCCTCGGGCGTGGTCGGGCCATTCGCTGCCTCGCCAATAATGCGCGCCTTGATCCGGTCGACATTGTCCATGGTAATCTGCGCGCCCACTGCGGCGGGAATCAGCATGTCGCAGGGCAGCTCAAGCAGTTCGGCATTAGTGATCGGATCGGCTTCGGGGTAGCCGGCGAGGCTACCGATACGATCGTGGTAGGC
This sequence comes from Roseiflexaceae bacterium, assembly GCA_014381165.1. GTDB lineage: Bacteria > Chloroflexota > Chloroflexia > Chloroflexales > Roseiflexaceae > JACMIM01. The sequence goes on along the minus strand of JACMIM010000768.1, from coordinate 1,630 downwards.
GATCACATCGGCGATCTGTAGACCGCGTGGGTTGTACAGCCCGCCCGCGCTATCGCTGACTGCCACCACCACTGCGCCGAACTCCTCGAGCATGCGGGCGCAATTCGCGCCCACGTTGCCAAAGCCTTGAATTGCCACGCGCGCGCCACCAAGCTGGAAGCTCAACGCCTCAGATGCCTCGCGCAGAACCGCGACCATGCCGCGCGCAGTCGCCTCATTGCGCCCGTGCGAGCCGCCAATATTGAGTGGCTTTCCCGTGACAACAGCAGGTACGGTGTGATCGCTGTGCATCGAGTAGGTGTCCATGATCCAGGCCATGACCTGCGCGTCGGTGCCGATGTCGGGGGCGGGAATATCGCGGTCGGGGCCGATCAGAATACTGATCTCCGAGGTGTAGCGCCGCGTGAGCCGCTCCAGTTCAGCCCGCGAAAGCTGTTTGGGGTTGACGATCACGCCGCCCTTCGCGCCGCCAAAAGGAATATTGACGGTCGCGCACTTCCAGGTCATGAGCATGGCATAGGCCCGAATGCTATCGGCATCGACGCTGGGGTGGTAGCGAATGCCGCCCTTGGCCGGGCCGCGCACGATATTATGCTGAATACGAAATCCAGTAAATACCTCGATCCGGCCATCGTCCAGCTTGACCGGAAACGTCACGGTTAGTTCGCGCTGGGGGGTGCGCAGAATCTCGCGCATGCCCTGCTCAAGATTCATCATGTCGGCGGCGCGGTCGAACATCGTGCGCGCGTCGTCATAAGGGTTGGCTACCATAATTGTGTCCGCTCCTCGTTGAGTGGCCGCCGTCCAGCCTTGGGCGGCAAAGGATCTGGCTGTCATAGATAGTGATGCGCTTCCAGGCCGCCCGCTTGCAGCGCGCTGCGACCCAATAGACCTACAGCTCGTTGTAGTATAGCATGCCGGCCTTCAGGTGTACCTGATTATATTGTCATTATAATTAGGACTTACGCAGTTGGCGACTTCAGCCTGCGGCAGCATGGAAAAACTATCTTTTTTGTTTCGTTTTTTGGTGCTTTGCACAAAAAACGAAACAGTTATGATTATTTCCTTGCCCGCCGCAGGCGGAAAGCAAGCTCTTCGGCAACCGCGTAACTCCTATGAATCTTGAAGCCTGTGGCCCGTCAGGCAAGCGCTTCAAAACCGTGTCTGAATTGTAGCCCGGCGCTGGCAGGTAGCATCGGCAATCTACGCGGTTCGCGCTACGCAGATATACCGATTGTGCAAAGCTCTCTGCTGCCCACAGCTACACTAGCGTTAAAACATGGTAAACAGTGGCAAGTAGATGCCTTCCTGATGCGGCACAAACCGTCTACACCAGCACTGCCCGTTTGCTGACATTTTGTAAACAGGCAACAGCTATCGTATTGGCGGAACTCACGGCACTAGCGATGCAGCTCGCATCGCCCAACTGGAGCAAACGCAATGAACGAGATAGCTGTGGAACACCTGACGCTGCTGCTGGTCACGCCCGCATACGCGCAGCAGCTTGCTGACTATGGCGGCCGTATCGTCGCGCGTGGTCAGGCCGTGGTAGCCGCCTTCGGCGACATAGACTGTGCGGTGGAAGCTGCACTGGCCACGCAGCAGGCCGCCCACGACCAGCCGCAGGCCG
>JACMIM010000767.1 GCA_014381165.1 Roseiflexaceae bacterium | reverse complement strand
GCTGACCAAGCGCCTGCGCCCATTCGCCTGCGCTAAATGCCTGGAGTCCAGCTTCGTACAATGGGCCAAGTTGCTCGTGCTGGCGCGACTGCGCGACGTGCCGGGCCACACGGCGAACCTCTTCGGCCATTGCACTGGCCTGCTGAAAACGTTCGTCGGGATGCTTGGCCATCGCGCGCAGCAGCAGCCGCTCGATCGCCGGGTGCAGCGTGGGATGCAGGCTGCGCGGCAGCGGCAGTGGCGTGTAGGCGTGGTCGCGCAGCAGCGCCAGCGCAGTTTTGGCCCCGAACGGCGGGCGCCCGACGACCAGATGGTACAACACGGCTCCTAGTGAGTACAGGTCGGTGCGCTCGTCGACCGGCAGCCCCTCGGCGTGCTCCGGGGCCATGTATAGCGCACTGTTCAGCGGGATGGGCGGCAGGGTCAGTTGCTGCTGGTCGCCAGCTGTGTCGATCAGGCCAAAGTCCGACAAGACCGGCCAATCCGGCAGCGGCAGCAGCACATTCGAGGGCTTGATATCGCGGTGCAGCACGCCCCGGCTGTGTGCATAGGCCAGGGCATCGAGTACGCCCGCGATCAGATGCAGCGCAGCCTGTGGTTTGGCCGGTTCGCCAAGCAGATTCTGTATGGTCGATTCATGCTCGATATACTGCATGACGACATACAGCTGGCCATCCTGCTCGCCGTAGTCATAGATTGGCAGAATGTTGTGATGCTCGAGCTGTGCGATCGCCAAGGCATTGCGCTTGAACTGATCGGCAACGGCGGAATCAGTGCGCTGAAGTACCTTGATCGCCACAGTTCGACCGAGCGACGGCTGGTATCCCTTATAAATGATCGCCGTGGTGCCACGTTGGATGGCGCTCGTAACGGCGTACTGGCCGAGCTGAAGGGGTATCTGACTCATGTGGCCGCTTCCTGCTCCTAACCGCTTGCTGGCTGCAACGCAACCTTTATGCCACTGCCGCCCACTTCCAGCCGCCCACGCTGCAAATCTAGTCAGCTTTTGGATCACTTGGCATCATTCCGTGTGAATCCATTTGGGCTATGATAAACGCACAGTTATGCGAAATAGCTCATTCCTCCACCACATCTTCCATGGCCTGCTTCTTGATTATAGTTCGGCCTGGTACACGAATATCAGTGTGTACCTGTAGGTAATAAAGAACGTTTCGTTCTCTGCGGTGGCATCCACACCGCCTCGAGTAGACACCATGAGCGATCTGATTGGTACCCAGCTTGGGCACTACCAAATAACCGATATCATCAGCCACGGCGGCACGGCGACTGTCTATAAAGCCCGCCAGATGTCGCTTGGTCGGCATGTCGCGGTCAAGGTCATGTATCGCAGCCGTGACCCGCAATTCGCCGCGCGGTTCGCCCGCGAGGCGCGCGTGATCGCGCAGCTCCAGCACCCCAATATTTTGCCGATCTACGAATCTGGCGAACAGGATGGCCTGCTGTATTTGGTGCTGCGCTACATCGAGGGCGGCGCGACACTGCACGACCAATTGGATCAGCCGATCGAGCCGCTCCGCGCGCTGCGCATGTGTGCCCTTGTGCTGGATGGGCTTGAGTACGCCCACGCCCATGGCATTGTCCACCGCGATGTCAAGCCGGCGAACATCTTGATGTCGGGTCCCGACTGGCCACTGCTGGCTGATTTTGGCATCGCCAAGCTCTCGAGCGAGGATTTGCACCTGACCCATACCGGCCTAATTATCGGTACTGCCGCCTATATGTCGCCGGAACAGGCCAGTGGTGATACGGTCGACGCGCGTAGCGATGTCTACGCGATGGGTGTGGTGCTGTATGAGATGCTGACCGGCCGCCTGCCATTCGAGGGCACCAATGCGATGGCGGTTTTGAACAAGCACGTTCACGCGCCGCCACCCTCGCCACGGCAGTTCGTGCCAGCACTGACGGCTGATGTTGAGGCCGTGCTGCTGCGTGCCCTAGCGAAAAAGCCCAGCGAGCGCTACCAGACTGCGGCTGCGATGGCAACAGAATTGCGCCGCCTTGCTACGCTGGCTGCCGACGTAACAGCCTATGCCATGCAGCCAATACCTGTGTTGCCAGTGCTCGCGCCAGTTTCGGAAGTGCCGAAGCGCCGGTTGCGGCTCGCGCCGCCGTGGACCTCACTCACGATTGCGGCTGTGCTACTCAGCGGTGGCGGTGGGCTTGGCTGGCTTGGCTACACCAATGCCGCCGCCCAGCAGCCCGCCGCAACCGCCATCAGCCTGCCGATGCCAAGCGCAACGGCGACAAGTACGAAGGCGACCAGCGCGCCAACGCCAAGCGCGACCGCGACCAGTGGGCCAACGCTAAGCGCGACCGCGACCAGTGCGCCAACGCCAAGCGCGACCGCGACCAGTG
>JACMIM010000766.1 GCA_014381165.1 Roseiflexaceae bacterium | reverse complement strand
GCTGGGCGAAGGCAGCGGCGCGGCGCTGGCCATCCCGATCATCCAGGGCGCGGCGCGGGCGCTGCGCGAAATGGCCACCTTCGAAAGCGCAGGCGTGGACGACAAGATGACAAGATGACAAGATGACGAGATGACCCAAGAAGTCATCTTGTCACCTTGTCATCTTGTCAAAAAAAGACTATGAGTAATCAAGAAACACCAAATCCATGGGGTTCGCTCTGGCCGCTCGGCGAGGCGATACGCTTTCTAACGCTTATCCCAGTTGGTGGCCTGCCGCCGATGTCGGATACGAGCATTGGCCGGGCAGTGCCCTATTTTCCAGCAGTGGGCTTCATTATCGGCCTGCTGCTGCTGCCGGTCAGTTGGGCGGCCGGCGGGCTGTGGGGGCCGCTGGTGGGCGCGGCGCTGGTGGTGGTCGCCTGGGGCGTGCTGACCGGCGGCCTGCATCTCGACGGCGTGAGCGACACCTTTGACGCGGTGATGAGCTGGCGGCCGCGCGAACGCAAGCTGGAGATCATGAAGGATAGCCGTATCGGCGCGATGGGCGCGATGGCGCTGGTAGCCGTGCTGCTGCTGAAAGTGGCCTTTTTGAGCGCGGCGGGCGAGCGCTGGTGGCAGGCGCTGCTGCTGGCTCCCATGCTCGGGCGCTGGGCCGATATCTACGGTATCGTGGGCTTTCCAGCGGCCCGCGAGGGCGGGCTTGGCCGCAGCTTTCAGGAACTCGTGCGGCCCCATCACTTCGTCATCAGCAGTGTCCTGATTACGCTGGCCGCGCTTGCCATCGCCGGGCCACATGGACTGGTAGCCGCCGCCCTGGTTTGGCTGGTTACGCACAGCATCGCCCGCTGGTGGACGCGCGACCTGGGCGGCCTGACCGGCGACACCTACGGCGCACTCTGTGAAATCGCCGAGGTCGTCGTGCTTGCGACTCTCGCCGCACAGGCGTAATGCAGCCCGCATTCATATTCTAGCGGCGGGTGATGGCTGGCTCGTCGAAGGAATCGGCCAGCGGTGGCTCCGGCTCGGCTGCCACCGTCGGCACATTCGCGACACGCTCGGCATCGGCCAGCGAGCTGCGCTGGAAAAGGAATAGAAATACCGAGGCGAGCACACCAGCGATCGGAATACCGAACAAAATGCCCCAGCCGCCCGCCAGCGTTCCGCCGATCAGCAAGGCTGCGAACACCAGCAGCGGCGGCAGCCCGACGATCTGGCCGACCAGCTTGGGCATGATCACATTGAACACGATTTGTTGAATAACCAAAAGCCCCAACAACAGCCACAAGGCCTGGTCAGGCGCATTGATCATGGCAAGCGCAACCGGTGGGATCACCGCCAGCACGCCGCCGATGATCGGAATCAGCACGCACACACCGGCGATAATGCTTACCAGCGCGACATCCGGCACACCCAGCGCAATCATCAGTGCGGCGGTCGCCAGGCCATACACCAACGATTGAATCAGCTGCGAGCGTAAAAACCCACCAAACGTGCGGTCGATCAGGAGCAGCAGCGCCTGCACTTCGCCGCGCCAGTTGATCGGCAGCAGCCTTATGCCCTGCATCAGCAGTCGCTCGCCGTCGATCATCATGTAAAAACTCAGAATCAGCACAAACACAAGATTGAACAGCAGCGCCGCGATGCCACTCGCAACCGTCAGCGACTGCTTAACGACTTCGCTGCCAAGCGCTGCAACCTGGGCCGAGAGCGCATCGGGCTGAAGGATGGTGGTCAAATCTGCGCGGAGTCCGAGCCGATTGATATAGCGTTGCGTCGCTTCGATGAAAAATAACAACTGCGTCGACATCTGAGGAAGTGTCGCTTGCAAACCGACAAACTGTGCGATCACAACCGGCACCAGCAGCACAAAGATGCCAATAATCAGCGCGAGCATTCCCAAGTAGACCAGCAGGACTGCGGCGGTGTGGGGAAAGCGAACGCGCTTCGAGCCACGCTGCTGGCCACGCACGAGCGCGCGCGGCAACGACAGCTCGACGCGGGTCAGCCCATCGACCAGGGGCTTGAGCGCAAGCATGAACAGCCATGCCACGGCGAACAGCAGCAGCGGCGAGGCCAGCGCGGCGACAGCGCCAAGCAGCCGATCGAGCAGAAACAGTGTCGCAGCGGCGATCAGCAGCCAGACCAAGATAAATTTGAGCCGGTCATATGTCATGGCGATTTGCGCGTTGCTGCGCCCTTCTAGCCCCGCATAAACACATCCTGCGAATCGAGTGGCGTATCTTCACCTGGTGTGACACGGGTGTATGTGCCATCGGGCAGCAACATGCGCGTGCGGGTGTTGTCGCGCAGGTACACCTCAAGCAGGTCATTACGAACGAAGCTGGCCAGCGCAGGCTCTTCGATTGGAAACACCGCCTCGATACGCCGATCCAGATTGCGCTCCATCAAGTCGGCGCTGCCAACGTACACCTGCGGCTCGCCCTGGTTGGCGAAGTAGAAAATGCGGCTGTGCTCGAGAAAGCGCCCGACCACACTACGCACCGTGATGTTCTCGCTCATCCCCGGTACGCCAGGGCGCAGCGCGCACATCCCGCGCACCAGCAGATCGATCTTCACACCGGCGATCGAAGCGGCGTAGAGCACATCGATCATGGCAGGATCGACCAGCGCGTTCATTTTCATGATGATGTGCGCTGGCCGCCCGGCAGCGGCGTG
>JACMIM010000765.1 GCA_014381165.1 Roseiflexaceae bacterium | reverse complement strand
TTGTTTCGTTTTTTGGTGCTTTGCACCAAAAAACGAAACAACAAGATAGACGTTCCATACTGCCGCAGGCGCAAGACGCCAACTGCGTAAGTCCTAAGCTAATAAAAAAGGACAGGATCAGGCAGGCTGCCTAATCTCTGTCCACGTACCTGAGAGATGCCCATCACCGATTGTAGATTCATCTGCAATCGGTGATGGTTACTCCATCGGTGCCGGCTACGCGCTGCGCGCTGGCTCTCCAGAGTGCCGTCGGAACGCAGTTCTGGAGCCTGAGCGTTTCGGCACGGGATTGGCGGCCCGCGCCTTGCGCCTTCGGCGACGACCAGCGTGCTTCACACCTGATCGTACTCTCCCACGTCCGTCATACGGCGATTGATGAATTATGCGTCAGTATACCACAATCTCCTATTCTAGCCCCCGCGCTTGAAAATCGACGTGCGCAGCTCGATGTTCTGGCCACAGCGCGAGCAGCCGCCATCGTTCAGCCCAACCACCCGCGCCTGGCCGCTGCGCTCGATGATGGTGTTGCCGCAGGCCGGGCAGTTGGTGCTCTGCTGCGGGTCGGCCCCGTAGATAAACTTCAGGCCAAGCTCATGGCCAACCCGCTTGGCACGAGCCGCCGATTGGGTGGCGGCCGCCCCAGCATCGCCCGGCAGGATATGCCAGGCCGTCTGCGCGCCCAGCGTATCGTGAATCCAGCTGGCCATGCCATGAATCTGATCGGCGGTGTCATTCACGCCGGGGTGGAGGCGGGTTAGCACCTCGACATGGCAGCCCCAGCGCTGCTTGGCGTGCGCCGCCAGCTCCAGAATGCCGCGCCACTGCGCGACCCCGCTGAGCCGCGCATAGGCCGCATCTTCGAAGGCGCGCAGATCAAGGCAGATCGCGTCGAGATAATGGCCAAGCTGGTCGAGCGCCGCGATCGTTTCGTAGCCGGTCGTCACAAGCGCGGTGACTCGGCTGGAGGAGCGGGCGTACTGGAACAGCTCGAGCACATACTCGTGCGAAACTGAGGGGTCGCCGAAGTTCCAGACTACCCCACGGCAGAGTTGGGCAAGCGCGAAGCTGGCTGCCTTTTCGGCGGGCAGCTTGCGCTGTTTGGCTGGGTCGTCGGGGATGGTAGCGTATGGGCCGCGCTGCTGGTCGGTTGGAAAGGCGTAGCCCCAGCCGCCCAGCGCAAGCATCTGTGCGCCCGGCATCAGGTGCCAGAGCCGGTAGTCCTCGATCGGCCCAACCACTGCGCCGCTGATCAAGCCATCGTGCAAGGCGATCACACCGTCCTCGGCCCCAACGCGCACCAGGCAGCGCCCGTGCTCGCCTGCGGCCAGCGTACAGTGCCACTGGCATACATGGCACTGCCAGCGCCCGTCGTCAAGGGCGGTAGCAGGTTCAGAATGACGCATAGACGCTCCTGTTGGCTGAATGAAAATCGATGGAGTATAATGTCCAGGTATTTTGTACAACGCCCAGCGCGTGTCATTGAAGATGAGAACTTTTGCATGGATGAAACGCCACTCCGCCGCCGGATCGGGCTTGATGCCGAACGCGCAGCCGATCACCCGCCAGCGTGGGAGCAGGACGATGCCCCGCCTCAAGTAGCCGCCCGACAGCCGCGCGTGCGCAGCATTGTGCGCGAGCTGTTCGAAACCGCCATATTTGTCCTGCTAGTGTTCCTGATCGTTCGCGGCGTCGTCCAGAATTTCAAGATCGAGGGCCAAAGCATGGAGCCAACGCTCCAGACGGGCCAATACATTCTGGTCAATAAGATCGGGTACTTCCATTTCGATCTGAATGCCCCAATGCGGCTGTTTACTGGCAATAGCGATCTGCCGCCTAAGATTGTGTATCCCTTTCAGACCCCCCAACGCGGTGATATTGTTGTGTTCGAATACCCACTTGATTACAACAAAGATTATATCAAGCGTGTGATCGGGCTGCCCGGTGATCGTATTCAGGTTAAAGATGGCTCGGTGTATGTGAATGAGAACCGCATGTATGAGCCGTATTTGGTCGATCCGACCGACTGCCGACCAAGTGACCCGTGCGCAAATGGCGCGGTGGTCACGGTGCCGCCCGGCTCGATCTATGTGATGGGCGACAATCGGCTGAACTCAAGCGACTCGCGCGAGTGGTCGGAGCTGCCGCTCGACCGCGTGATCGGCAAGGCCTGGGTTTCGTACTGGCCAATCGAGGACTGGAGCGTGATCACGCATGCGACATACCCAGAACTCGAACAGCCCTAGGCTATTATAATGCACATCGCGATCAATGCCCATCTGCTCGCCCATACGCGCAGCTTTCGGCGCGCTGGCGTCTCGAATTATACCGAGGCGCTGCTGCAGCACCTCGGCCAGATCGATCACGTCAACCGCTATTCGATCTACACCACACGGGGGCTTGGCAACCGGCAGCTCAAACTTCCGGCTAATTTCCAGGTGAAATCGAGCCTGCTGCCGACGATCAACCCGCGCGTGCGAATCCCCTGGGAGCAGTTGCTTGCGCCGCCGATGCTCAAACTGAGTGGCGCTGATGTGTTTCACGGTGTGCTGAATGTGACCCCGCTGTTCTCGCCGATCCCGAGTGTGGTCACAATCCACGATCTAGCGTTCTGGAGCTTTCCACAGACCTTCCGGCGCGTGAACCGGGCCTACCTGACTTGGGCTACCAAGGTTGCGGCCAAGCAGTCGGCCTATATCCTGGCCGTTTCCGAGGCCACCAAGCGTGAGATCGTGCGCTATCTCGATATTCCACCCGAGCGGATTGTGGTCACGTATGATGCCGCCGATGCGCGCTTCCAGCCCGCCGACCTGGCTACGCTGGCCGAGTTCCGCCGCCGCGCGGGGCTGCCAGCGCAGTTTATCTTGTTTCTTGGCACATTAGAACCGCGTAAGAACATCCCCACGCTGATCGATGCCTACGCTCGTATCGCCGCCAGCACCGACGCGCCGCTGATCATCGGCGGTGGCAAAGGCTGGCTGTACGACGAAATCTTCGCTAGGGTCGAGCAGCTCGGGCTGGGCGAGAAGATTCGTTTCGCTGGCTACATCCCGAACGAAGATTTGCCGCTGTGGTACGCTGCCGCAACTGTATTCGTGTTCCCCTCGATCTACGAGGGTTTTGGCATGCCGCTGCTGGAAGCCATGGCTTGCGGCACGCCCACGGTCACATCGAACCGCAGCAGCATGCCGGAGGTAGTTGGCGACGCTGGGCTACAGGTCGACCCATATAATCCTGAAGAGTTGGGCGAAGCCATGTTGCGCCTACTGAACGACGCCGAGTTGCGCGCTGAACTACGCGAGCGCGGCCT
>JACMIM010000092.1 GCA_014381165.1 Roseiflexaceae bacterium | reverse complement strand
TTCAGACCAACTCAGGGGATTGTTGTAATTTACCCTGTCAATTGGACTTAAGGTTTCAACACTGTAGGAACGAACATATTCATCCCATCCCCCGCCGCTACCCCATCCCCCGCACGCGCTCCACAAAGCGCTGCACCTCGCGTGCGATCGCGGCAAGCAGCGCGGCCTCATTGGGTGCCAGCGCGGCCCGGTGTGCCAGCTGGCGCAGCAGGCGCATGGTCGGCACTGGGCTGCCTTTGAAGAACTCGATGGTGTGCAGCGCCTGTTCGCTTGCTTCGAACAGCGTTTCGAGCTGCCCTGCCGCAGCGGGCAGTTGCGGCTGCGCGTCCGCCGGTGCGGGCGGCGCGGCCATCCAGATCTCATAACACAGCAGCAGTGCGGCCTGGGCCAGATTGAGCGAGTTATAGCCGGGATTGATTGGCAGCGTCACTAGCTCGTGGCAGCGGTCGAGCGCCGCGTTATCGAGACCGTTGCCTTCCGAGCCGAACAGCAGCGCGACGGTGCCGACGCTCGCCCGTGCGCGCAGTTCGGCGGCCAAAATGCGCACATCAGCGCGGGCGGGATGCTCGGCCCGCGCCCGCGCCGTACTGCCCACGATATGCGTGCAGTCGGCCAGCGCTGCGTCGAGCGTGGCGAATACGCCGAGCTGCGCCAGCACATCCTCGCTGCGGTGCGCGATCCCGCCGATATCGGCGGGGTCGAATGGCACTGGGTGTACCAGGCGCAGGCGGTTCAGGCCGGTGTTCTTCATGGCACGCACCACCGCGCCGATATTGCGCACATCCTGTGGCTGGTACAGCACGATCACAATATTGCTGAGTGCCATTGTGTGTATGCTCTGATCCGCGTACAATACAGTAAATTCTCGTAGTGGGGCCTGTCCCTGCAAGGGAGTTTATCATGGTTGTTCGCTCCGTTGCGGGCTAGTGCCGACACAAGCGCCCAGCGCCATAGCGCTCTCGATGCGCTGCAGTTGGGCATGAAAGGATGTTGCGTGACCAGTACCGCAGTGGACATGAGTGATATCATCCTTCAGGCCGATGCCAGCGGTGCGCCCTACCGCTTGGAGCATGTGCGTGGTCGGCTCAAGGTCGAGGCCTCGCCCGCCAGCCGCCATCAGATGACCGCAAAGGAAATCGAAGCGTCGCTTCGCCCGCTCGAGGGCACCACGTCAGGATGCGCGTGTTATAGCCTGCAAGATGTGCTGATCCGCTTTCCTGATCGTGATCGTTCACTGAAGCGGCCCGACATTGCTGTGTTTTGTGAAAAGCCACCCAAAAGCGACGAGGCCTTGAATGTACTGCCCGACGCGGTGATCGAAATCATTTCTTTGAGCTACGAGGAAAAGGACTTGGGCGAGGATGGTGCGCCGTTCTATCTCGCCTGTGGCGTGCGCGATGTGATTATCGTTGACCCGCGCGCTGGCACGGCCCGCCACTACCGCCCAGGGCGCACGGATATGCTCGCCACGCCGGCGCGGATCGACCTGTCGTGCGGGTGCCAGGTCGAGGTGTAGCACTGTTCAGGTTCTCCACGATTCTACTGAAATGATTGCCAGCGAACGCTGAATTCTAGATAACGTACCCATGCCCACATTCGATATCGACGCCGCCATGGCCACGCTGCGCGAAACCATGCCAGCCTATCAGCAGCCGCTGATCGACGCCATGGGCGAAGACGGCACCACGCCGTTTCATATTTTGATCGCCACAATCCTGAGCCTGCGCACCAAGGACACACTGACTGCGGTAGTCGCGCCGCGCCTGTTCGCCCAGGCCGACACGCCCGCCGCGCTGCTCGCCCTATCTGAGCCGCGCATCGCCGAACTGATCTACCCGGTCGGCTTCTACCGCACCAAAGCCAAATCCATCCGCGAGGTCTGCCGCTTGCTGCTGGAACGGCATGGCGGCGACGTGCCGAATGACCTGGACGCGCTGCTGGCGCTGCCGGGTGTGGGTCGCAAGACTGCCAACCTGGTGCTGACTGCCGGCTATGGCGCGCCGGGCATCTGCGTCGATACGCATGTCCACCGTATCTGCAACCGTTGGGGCTATGTGCAGACCAAAGTACCCGACGCGACCGAGTTGGTGCTGCGCGCCGTCTTGCCCGCACAATACTGGCTGTCGATCAATGGCCTGCTGGTCACACTTGGCCAGAACATCTGCCATCCAACTTCGCCCAAATGCAGTATCTGCCCGGTGGCCGATCTGTGTGCGCGGGTCGGCGTCGTGCGGAGCCGCTGATGCACGTTGTTTGTTCAGTTGCCAGCTGGAGCCAGAACTCTGAAGATACAGGTTTATGATGCTCACAACTCCTGATGTAGTGACCGCGCTTTCGGATGAAGCCCAGCTCAATACCATCTTTGCACGCTCACCGGTCGGTATTTGTATCGCGCGGAACACCATCATTTTGAATGCGAATGCCGCGCTGCTGGCCATGTTTGGCTACGAAGACGTGGCGCAGATTCGCGGTCGTTCGCTGGTCGATCTGGTTGCGCCCTCGGCACGGGCAGCGCTGACCGAACGGGCGCAGCGCCGCGAGCGCGGCGAAATAGTGCCAAATGTGTACGAAATCATTGGCATGCGCCAAAATGGCAGTACCTTCCCGTATATTGTCGCCGTGGATACGATCCAGCTGGCCGATGGTATTGCCTCGGTCGCATTCTGCACGGATATCAGCGACCGTAAGCGCGCCGAGGATCGCCTGCGCTTTCTGGCTGAATCCAGCATTGTGCTGGCTTCGTCGCTCAACTACCACGAGACGATTCGCAATGTGACGACAATCATTGTACCCAGCCTAGCCGACTGGTGTACGGTCGATATGCGCACGCCCGATGGCGGCTCCGAGCGCGTGGCGGTTTTTCACGCCGACCCATTGAAGCAACATGTGCTTGAGCGCATTCGCACGAACTATACGCTCCCACCAAATGCAGCAATGGGCTATCCTGCGGTAATCCGAACCGGGCGGTCGATTCTGGTGCCGCTGGTCACGCTGAGCGAACTCAGGCAGGTTGCCCTTGATCAGGAGCATCTCGAGTTGCTGGTGTCGCTGGGGGTGTACTCGATGGTGTTTGTGCCGATCAGCGCGCGTGGTGTCACGATTGGCGCGTTGACCCTGGGCCTGTCTGAATTGCGCGCCAGCTACACCAGCGAGGATTTGGCATTTGCCGAGGAGCTAGGCCGGAGAGTGGGCCAGGCCGTCGATAATGGCCGCCTGTACCAAGAAGCGCAGGATGCGATCGCGCTGCGCGACCAATTTCTGATGCTGGCCGCGCACGAACTGCGCACGCCGATTACCTCGCTCATGGGTTACGCGCAGTGGCTGGTGCGCCAGCAGCAGGCGGCGGAGTACATGCCGACCGAGCGCGAACGGCGGGCGACCGAAACGATAGCCTTTCAAGCTGAACGCCTGAAGCTGTTGGTCAACACGTTACTCGATGTCTCGCGGGTCGAACAGGGTCGCCTGATGGTTGAGCGCACGCCGCTCGATCTGTGCGCGCTGTTGCGCCGCATGGTCGATGATGTCCAGACGATTTTGCACATCCATACGGTGGTCGGCGATCTGCCAGCGAATCCGGTTATCGTTCTGGGTGATGTGTTGCGGCTCGAGCAGGTTCTGCAAAACCTGATGCAGAATGCAATCAAATACAGCCCACGCGGCGGCGAGGTGCGGGTGCGCCTTGAAGCTACTAGCACGCATGCACGGGTTGCTGTCACCGATCAAGGTATTGGCATTCCCGAGGTGGCGCAAGAGCGGCTGTTCACGCGCTTTTTCCGCGCGCCAAATGTTGCCGATATTGGCGGGTTAGGGCTGGGGCTTCAGCTCGCGAAGGAGCTAATCGAGCTACACGATGGTACAATCGAAGTGGTGAGCAGCGAGGGGCAGGGCAGCACGTTCACCGTGCGTCTGCCGCTATACAGCCCGCCGATCGAGGAGTAAACCCCCCCGCAACCAACGCAACGAGCGCCCCGTTTTCAGCTGAAAACGGGGCGCTCGTTGCGGGAACTACGGCGGTCTACTGTCCAGTCTTAGCCAAGCGTCTTGCCGGCCCCGCTAAGCATCGAGCCGAGCTGCTGGAGCTTGGGCATGTCGGCGGCCGGAGCCTGTGATGCCGAGGCGCTGGTCTTCTCACCAAGCCGCGTAAGCACCGCGCCGATCTTCTTGCCGTCCAGGTTGCCACTGGTCAGCAGGCCCTTCAGCTCGCCTAGGTCGCTGGCAACGTCGGTCAAGCCAAGGCCCGACAGCTTCTGCTGCCAGCCGTCGATGTTGCTGACCGCCGCTGTGGGGCTGATCGAGGTGAGTCCGCCCTGGAGTGCGCCGATCGTGTCGTCTAGGTCGCTCGAACCGCCGCCGACCATGTTCTTCACTGCGTCCATGTCTCTGCCTCCCTCTTCTCCGGCTGCCGCCAATGCGCCCACGCGCACAGCACTACCAGCCGTAGAAGATTACGTTATGATCGTCGGAGAGGATGCTTTCTGCTGTAAGGTCATGCGCCAACTTCGAAGCCTGAGAGCGCCTCTAGCGCTTTGACGAGCGCGTGGTTGCCTTCCGCGCCCAGGCCGCGCTGCTGAAGCGTGCGGTACAAATTGGCGATCAGCGAGGTGCCAAGCAGCGGCACGCCCACCTGCTCGGCAGCCGTAAGCGCCAGCCGCAAATCTTTCTCCTGAAGGTCGATTGTAAAGCCGGGCCGCCAGTCGCGCTGCAATATCTGCGGCGCACGGTTGGTGAACATCCAGCTGCCCGCCGCGCCATTCTTCAGCGCGTCATAGGTATGCTGGAGATCGACACCGCTGGCCTGGGCGAACAGCAGCGCCTCGGCCATTGCCATGGTGTTGCCAACCACCAGAATCTGGTTGGCCAACTTGACGGTCTGGCCGTCGCCCAGCGCGCCGACATGGGTGATCGTTTTGCCCATGGCTTCGAAGGCCGGGCGGGCGCGCTCGACATTCGCTGCCTCGCCACCGACCATGATCGAAAGCGTGCCCTTGGCCGCGCCCTCGCTGCCGCCACTAACTGGTGCATCCAGCATGGCGACGCCCCGCTCGGCCAGCTTCGCGCCGATTGTGCGCGTGGCCTGCGGGCTAATCGTCGACATATCGATCACCAGCGCGCCGGCCTGCGCGCCGTGGATCGCGCCCTGCTCGCCAAGCAGTACCGCCTCGACATCCGGCGTGTCGCTGACGCATGAGATGATGATCTCGCTCTGGCCAGCCAGCGCTGCCGGGCTGGCCGCCAGGGCCGCGCCTGCCGCCACCAACTCCTCGGCGCGGGCGGCGGTGCGGTTCCAGACCGTAAGCGGAAACCCGGCATTGAGGAGATTGCGGGCCATGCCCCGGCCCATGATGCCCAGCCCGATAAAGCCAATCCGCTCGGCCATGTCGCTGCTCCTTCACGGTGAGAATGATGGCGATCATAGCACAAAAATGATGCTATTTTAGCAGGCTTGATCGCTTGTGCAGCCGGGGGCATAGCAGTACAGTGCTATTGGCGTCTACCAACTATCGTGAGAACATTCCACCATGCGTCGTTTCCTCCCGCACCTCGTTCGCCGTGCCGTGCTGCTGCTGTTTGTGTCGCTTGTGTTCACCTCCGCGTCCGCCAGTGCCGCCGAACCTCGCCCGCGCGAAGGTATCGGCGTTCCAACCGTCTGGCCAGGCAGCGCCGTGGTCGGCTCGACGCTCTTTTTCACCTGGTTCACCGCCGATACCCAACTTGAGCTATGGAAGACCGACGGCACCGCCGCTGGCACACGCCTTGTGAAAGACATCAACACGACCACCAACACGGCTTATCTTGAATCATCTAGTCCAAGGCAATTTCACGCCGTTAATGGCCGGCTGCTGTTCTTCGCCGACGATGGCGTGCATGGCCGCGAGCTGTGGGTGAGCGACGGCAGCGAGGCCGGCACGCAGATGGTGATGGACATCAACCCTGGCCCAGGCAGCAGCGAGCTTGAGCCACTGTCGGAAATTCAAAGCCGTGTTGTCGGCAACAAGCTGTTCTTCATGGTTGATGTTGGCGACTTTGAGCTTGAGCTATGGGTAAGCGACGGTACGAGCGCCAACACCAGGCGCGTCCGCGCCATAGACAGCGATAGCTACTCTCCGATCGAGATGGTCAGCTTCAAGGGCAAGCTCTACTTTACAGCTGCAGTTGCGTCCGGACCAGTCGAATTGTGGGTCAGCGATGGAACAGCAGCGGGAACAATGCCCGTCAAGCGGCAGTCAAGAAATGGGATCGATGGTGAATTTTGCCACCTGGTTGCCACAGATACGCTGCTGTGGATGCTCGGCGGAGGCTGTAATGCCTCTGGCGAACTCTGGACCAGCGACGGCACGACGGCTGGAACCCGCCTCCTGCGTGACGACATGGGGTATGTGTTCGCGCTCACGCCAGTTGGATCGCGGGTTGTTTTTATTGTTGACGATCTGGATGGTGGAAGCAAGGAGCTGTGGTCGAGCGACGGAACGCTGGCAGGCACGCAAAAGCTGCGTGTGGTGGAGGCCTCGACACCGCGCTACGATTCGTCCGACGCCTTCCTGAGACCTTCGCTCCAAACCTCAGGCACAGTCGCCTACTTCCGTGCGCCATCCAATGGTGGTAGCCTGCCCTGGCAGATGTGGCGCACCGACGGCACCGACGCGGGAACGCGCGCGCTCGGCTCTACTTCCTCGTTTCATACAGGCCTTTCGACAATTGTTCCGGTGGGGCAGGGCGTGTTCTACCTAGGTGGAAGCGAAACCACATCCAGCCAAATTATGTATCACGACGGCACAAGCCAGGCTGCGCGTGTGCTGCCAATTGAAAACGAGTATCCTGAGATGATGATCAGGACGCCACTCGGAAACCAGGCCGTAGTCCTCACCTTCGACTCTAACACAGCCACAGTTTGGGTGAGCGACGGCAGCGCGGCTGGAACCCGCGAAATCCACTCGACTTCACTTCGTTGCGATTACGGCTGCCGCGTGTACGTCCCGCTTATACGGCGCTAGATATGCTACGATAGCTACAACGAGGGTTTGAGAAGGAGCACGCTGATGATCAGCTTGACCGAGTCGACCATTCGCGCCAATGGCATCGATATCCATTACTGGCGCACCGGCCAGCCCGGCGCACCAGTGCTGCTGTGCCTGCACGGCCTTTCCGATAGCGGGCGCTGCTGGCAAAGCTTTGCCGCCGATCTGGGCGGCGGCTACGACCTGGTGATGCCGGATGCGCGTGGCCACGGCAGCAGCGGGCGGCCCGGGCACGGCTACCGCGCAGAAGACCGCGTGGCCGACGCGCTGGCCTTGCTAGATGCGCTCGACATCGAGCGGGCCTTTGTGATCGGCCATTCGATGGGCGGCGACCAGGCGGCCATGCTGGCGGCCAGCGCGCCAACGCGCGTGCGCGCCGCCGTGCTCGAAGACCCGTCCTTTCGCCATGGCGAGGCTGCCCTGCCAGCAAGTGCCGCCGCCGATTGGGCCAGCGGGTTGCTAGCTAACCAGGCGCTGGGGATGGAGGCGCTACTGGAGAAGGCGCGGCGCGAGCTGCCGCATTGGGATGCGCGTGTGCTCGACGCTTGGGCGGAATCGAAAATGCAGTGCAGCCCGCTGGCCTTTGAATGGCTGCGCGAGCCACGCCGGCCCTGGCAGGAATATGTGGCCCAAATTTCAGTGCCCACACTCGTCATCACCGCCGAACCCGAGCGCGGCGCGATCGTCGGCGCGGCCACCGAGGCGCTGCTGACGCAGGGGCGGCATATTCGCGTGGCCAGGATCGCCGGTGCTGGCCACTGCGTGCGCTATGAGCAACCAGCGGCGTTCGTGGAGTTGGTGCGGGCCTTCCTCGCAGCGCACTGACACAGCGATGTTACCGCCAGCGCACCTCGACGGCCTGCAGCGACGGCGGCAGCGCCAGCACCACATAGCGGCTCTGGCCGATCTGCTCGATCTGGGGGGCGGCCTGGTTGCCGCCTACCGTCACACTGGCGATCTCGCCCGCGCCCTCTGGCAGCAGCAGCCGCAGCTTGCCGCCCTGCGCCCCGGTCGCCTGGATGCGCAGGCCATTCGGCAGCCGCTCCCAGCGGTAGGCCACATAGCCCAGCGATGCCGGGTAGCGCACGGTGACACGCGCCTGTTGCACATTCGTATCGGCGCTCCAACCTGGGCTAAGCTCGACCTCGCGCAGCAGTGCCCCGGCATCGCGCACGCCCGCCGCACCCTCGATCAGCGCGGCCAGCATTGCCGACGAACCCCATCCGTCGGTCGAGATCGTGGTGCCGTTCGAGATACCGGCTTGCCCAGACGGCGTGTACCATAGATAGCTGCCATTGTATTCGCCGACCAGCTGATTGTAGCGCCGCAGAATGTCGAAGCCGTAAGTCGGCTGGCCCCAACGGAACGCGCCGCGCGCCAGTTCGCCGCCGACCAGCGGCATAATCCCGCCATTCACATACTGCCCCGGCGCAAGGCCTTCGGCGCTGCCAAAGCTGCCCGCTGGAAAGGCTGGGTCGATCGAAAACCACTCGGCAAAGGCACTTGATTCAGTGCGCCGCCGCTGGTACTCGGCCAGGATACTTTGGGCCTGGGTTTCGTTCAGCACGGCGCGGTTCAGCGCGTAGGCGTTCGAAATCGAAAGCTGCTGTTCAGGGTCGACACCCGCCACGTCGGTTGGAGCGAGCGGCGTGAAGTGGCGAAAAAAGCGGCCATTCCAGCTTGCCGCGTTCAGCCGCCCAACCAATCCGAAGGCCCGCCCGCGCCACTCCGCCGCGCGCCCGCCCGCGCCAAGCCGCTCGTATGCGCTGGCCAGTTGCAACATGGCGTAGGCCGTGCCGGTGTTATCGCCGTGCATAATGCCGAAGCGGGTTGCGCTGTCGAGCCAGTGGCGCAGCGCTGGCTTGCCGTCGGGGCTAGTGGTCAGCGCGCCAAGCTCGAAATCCCACATATCGATCGTATAGGGCCGTTTGACCAGGCCAAGCCCGCCGTCCCAGCGCAGCGGATCGCTGGTGCTGTAGGCTAGGCCGCGTTCGGCGGCAGGCAAACTGGCCCGCAGCCAGGCGTCGTCGCCGGTGGCTTGCCATGCCTGCACAACGCCCTGCGCGAACAGGAACTCCAGGTCGGCATCGACATCCATACGGCCCTGAATCAGCCTGCCGTCGGCTTCCTTGCCGATATAATCATCAAATGCGCCATTTGGCCGCTGCTGGTCGCGAAAGTAGTCCAGCGCGCTGGTCATCTGCGGCTCGAAGTAGCGGTAGCCCAGCCCCTGGTAGACGTGATCGCGCAGCCACAGCAGCGGGCTATCGGGCGATCGGTAGCCGTACACGCTGCGGCCAGCGAGTTCGATCTGGTAGGTGTCCTGGGCCAGCATGGCGCGAATACGCGGCAGCAATCCGTCATACTCGGCCACACCACTGACCAGGCTGGTGGTCGCGTCGAGCGTGTAGGCCATACTGGCAATGCCGGCCACGCGGCCATCGACGATCAGCGCGGCGGCGTGCGGGCCAAGCGCGCCGGCGGCGGGCAACTCCACGCTAGCGCTGCCGCCCTCGATGCGGACG
>JACMIM010000764.1 GCA_014381165.1 Roseiflexaceae bacterium | reverse complement strand
GCCTTGGCCGCGCCTGACATTGCGGTGCCCGGTGCGCTCGACGACCTGCGCCCGCTGTATGCAAGCGCGGCGCTGGTCGTCGCGCCGGTGTTTTGGGGCAGTGGCGTGCGGGTGAAATTGCTGGAAGCCCTGGCCAGCGCAGCGCCAGTCGTTTCCACGAGGCTTGCCGCCGAAGGCCTAGGCCTATCTGGTGAAAGTGCGCTGTTCGCCGAAACACCAAGTGCCTTTGCCGCCGCGATCTTGCGGCTGCTGGACGACCCGGCGCTGCGGGCGCGGCTTGGCACAGCAGGCCGCAGTGTGGTCGAGCGCGGCCACGACTGGGCGCAGATCGGGCGGCGGCTGGCTGGGCTGTACCATGGGCTGGCGTGAAGCTGGGACAGCACGGATGCGCGAGGCCGGGTTTGGAGCGCAGCCGCCAAAAATCCCCGGCTGACACCGCTGGTCGGGAGGCCAGAGAACGTGGTATGATGACATGCAAACGAAACAATGTTGGAGGAGTAACCCCGTGATGATTGACGAAGAGATGGTGCGGACTGCGCTGAAGAATGTGATCGATCCCGAGATCGGCTTGGATATTGTCAACCTTGGGCTGATTTATAACATCGATGTCCAAGAAGCTGGCAGACTTGTTGCGGTCGACATGACATTGACCACGCCGGCCTGCCCGGCTGGCCCGCAGATTCTCGACCAAGCCAAGCGCGAGGTCATGGTGCTCCAGGAAGTCTACAAGAATCTTGAGGATGTGAAGATTAACCTCGTCTGGACGCCATTCTGGAACCCCAGCCTCATGAGCGAGGAAGCCCGCGATGAGCTGGGATTCTTCTAAAAGTTGTAAGTTGGGATGAAAAATTGGAAAACGAGCGATGAAATTTTAGAATTTGGTATGAAATTCTAGAAAGCTCATGCTTGTTTGAGTTCTTTTCGGCCAGGCACTTGTGGTATCACAGGTGCCTGTGTCGTTATAGTTCAAGCTCGTGAGGCTCGGGTTCCAAAAGCCACAGCCTATTCCGTAGACAGCATGCAAGGATTCTCCTCACGGATGTCGGCGGCCATATCCTCGATGCTGCCCGTTTTCTCGTTGGCGACGCACACCACAGCGCTTATGAATCGGCGCGTAGCGGGCAAGTTGTTCCGATCGAAGAAGCAAAGGTTGCTTTATGAATGTTACCGCACTCCTCAAGTTGTTCTCGTTGCAAGGCCGTGTAGCACTGATCACTGGTGCAAGCGGCGGTATCGGTCGCTCGCTTGCCGAAGGACTGGCCATTGCCGGGGCAAGCGTTGCGCTGAGTGGCCGCACGGTTGAAAAACTCGAACAGATTCAGTCGGCTATCGAAACACACGGCGGCACGGCGGCGGTCTTTCCGGCTGATCTGCGCGAGCCGGCAGCCATCCCCGCCTTGGTGGAATCGGTACACGAGCATTTTGGACGGATCGATAGCTTGGTAAACTGTGCGGGCATCAACCAGCGCCAGCCGATTCAGGATGTCATACCAGCGGTCTATGACGAGATCATGCAGACGAATCTGCGCAGCGTTTATTTCTTGACTCGCGCTGTGCTGCCGCAAATGATCACCCAGGGCGGCGGTAAGATTATTAACATTGGCTCGCTGACGGCCGCAATTGGCCTGGCCAATGTTTCTGTGTATGGCATGACCAAGGGCGCACTGGCACAACTCACCAAGACCATGGCCGTCGAGTGGGCTGCACACAATATTCAGGTCAACTGCTTGTGTCCTGGATTCATCGCCACCGAGTTGACAACTACGGTGTGGGATGACCCGCAGCGGCGGCAGTGGATACTGGATCGCTTGCCGATCAAGCGGGCCGGCCAGCCTGCCGATTTGGTGGGCATGGCAGTTTACCTGGCTGGGCCTGCGTCAGACTACATGACCGGCCAATCGATCTACGTAGACGGTGGGTTTCTTGCCGGGAGTCAGTGGTAGTGCCTGCTGACACGTAACCCGTGACGGCGACGGCACGCGCGAAAGCGATTCTACTGGAGATATACCATGAACTGCTGCCACGAGGGCCTTGAGCGTGAATTCAACCAGCGCAGCGCCGCGCAAAAGCTGGCGGCTTACCGCCGCGCTGGGCCGGATCCCTCCAGTCAGGTGCTGATCGACGCGCTCGTGGCGCGCAATGTGCGCGATGCCACGCTGCTGGATATTGGCGGCGGTGTTGGCACAATCCAGCATGCGTTGCTTGGCGCAGGGGCGCGTGCAAGCGTCGGCGTCGATGCCTCGCGCGCATATGTAGACACCGCAACCACGGAAAGTGCGCGCCGTGGCTACGCCAGCCGCACCCATAACATGCACGGCGATTTTATTGCGCTGGCCGATTCGCTTGCCCCTGCCGAGATCGTGACACTCGACCGCGTGATTTGCTGTTACCCCGATATGCCTGAACTCGTGAGGCTATCGGTTGCCAAAGCCGGGCGGCTGTATGGCCTGGTCGTTCCGCGCCCGCTCTGGTGGGTGCAGTTCGCACGGCGGGCGATCAATGGCAAGGCGCGGCTGGAGCGTTCGCCATTTCGCTTTTTTGTGCATTCAATCGAACAGATAACGGCAATTACCCGCGCCAATGGCTTTGCGCCAGTGTTTGCGGCAACCAGCGGTGTGTGGCAGGTATGCCTGTATGAACGGCAGGTGAACCCACCCGCCACTACGGCCACCGGATGAATCCGGTGTCTGATACACCGAAAGACGCTTCAGCGCGTTTTGGGTAGCAGTAGCGGGTTTCAACCCGCTGGCTGCGGTTCGCGCGGGTAGCCGGCGTAGTCGCCGAGTGTGGCCACGCAGGCCGCTCCCACCATTGCGCCTAGCTCAAGCGCCTGCTCCGTGCTGGTGCCGCGCAGCAGGCCAGCCAGAAAACCGGCGTTGAAGCCATCGCCCGCACCGACGGGATCGACCACCTGGTTCACCAGCACGGCGGGTACTGCTGTACGTTTGCCATCCACGATCGCGACTGCGCCGCGCTCGGCGAGCTTGAGCACCACGGTCGAAGGGCCAAGTTCGCCTGCCGCTGCCAGCGTCGCGTCGTCGCCGTGGGTGCCGAGCACGGCGGCGGCGTCCTCGTGGCCGAGCAGCAGGATGTCGGCCTGGCGCATGAGCGGCAACAGTGCCTTCTGCGCTTGCTCTGGCGACCATAAGCGCCCGCGATAGTTCGGGTCGAACGAGACGAGCGCGCCCGCCGCCTTGGCCAATTCGATCGCCCGCGCCGCCGCCGCCGCGCAGGTTGCGCTGAGCGCGGGCGTGATACCCGAAAGGTGGAGAATCTTTGCCCCAGCAAACATCTCAGCCGTGAGCGCCTCAGGCGACATACGGCTGGCCGCCGATTCGCGCCGGTAATAGTACACGCGCCGCGCGCCATCTGGCAGCCACTCGCGGAAGAACACGCCAGTCGCTGCATTGGGGTGCGTCGCAAGAAAGGTCGTATCGACGCCCTCGCGCTCCAGCGTCGCGCGGATGCGTGCGCCGAATGGGTCGTCGCCAACCTGCGAGACGAAGCGGGCGCGATGGCCTAAGCGGCTCAGTGCGATGCACAGGTTCGATTCAGCGCCGCCAATATCGATTGCTAGTGTAGCGGTGGCGTCCAGCACCACCGGCTCTGGCGGGTAGAGCACTGCCATTGTCTCGCCCAGCGTGACTACTTCGGCCATTTAACGGATATCCTCCAGGCGCGCCATCAGGGGATTCGATGCAAGATAGCGAACATTCACATGTTCCCCAATGCGGCGCGTGCGGTACGTCCACCAGCGAACCGATTGCTTGATCGCACTTCCGCCATACTGATACGCCAGATAGTATATTGTCGTGTCGTTGCTTGAATCGTGCCAATGGTCGATGATCAGGCCCTGCGCGATCACGCCGTTCTGATCGAGGTCGCTAGCGATTTGCTGCGCGGATTGGATCGACGTAAAGCTCACGACGGTGAGAATCGAGACCCCGGCTACGAAGAACACGCCTGCGCACGCGAACAGCCCTGCAATCCAGGCTAGTTGCACCGGGT
>JACMIM010000763.1 GCA_014381165.1 Roseiflexaceae bacterium | reverse complement strand
CGGCACGGCAGTCGCCGCCTGCGCAACCACAGCTGGCGGCGTCGCAGGCTGCGCGGTCGCCGCCCCGCCGCAGCCGCTTAGTCCAATCAGCGCGAACATGGCCGCGCTGGTGATAAGAATTCGTTTCACAGTACGCTCCTGGTAGATACACTACTTTTTTGAATGCTAATCCGCCGAGCCGCTTGGCTCGCCGACCACCGCAGGCACGGCCGCCACTCGCTCGCGCCGTAAGCGCGAGGACGCCCAGCTAGTTAGTGAGTCGAGCAGCGAATAAGCCACCGGCACGACCAGTAGGGTCAGTATCATCGATGTCAGCAGGCCGCCGATCAGTACGATAGCCAGGCCGCGCCGAAACTCGCCGCCATCGCCTGACGAAAAGAAATGGATGCCAAACGCAGTCGGCAACGCGCCCACCACAATCGCCAACGTGGTCATAATGATCGGCCGCAGCCGCACTGCGCCGGCCCGCTCGATCGCCCGGTATTTCGGCATGCCCGCCTTGCGCAGGTTGTTGGTGAAATCGACCAGCAGAATCGAGTTCTTGGTGACAAGCCCCAGCAGCATGATCAGGCCAATCATGCCCGTGATATCTAGCTCGGTGCCGGTCGCAATCAGGGCCACGAACGCGCCGATGAAGCTGAATGGCAT
This sequence comes from Roseiflexaceae bacterium, assembly GCA_014381165.1. Lineage (GTDB taxonomy): Bacteria > Chloroflexota > Chloroflexia > Chloroflexales > Roseiflexaceae > JACMIM01. The sequence continues at coordinate 14,801 of JACMIM010000763.1, read as the reverse complement.
GGCGAGCATGATCACGAGCGGCTGCAAAAACGAGCCGAACTGCGAGGCCAGCACCATGTACACAAACAGCACCGAAAGGCCCATGGCGATAAACAGTGTGGTAAAGCCCTCCTGCTGCGATTGCTGGGCACCGCCAAAGCTGATGAAAATATCGCTCGACAGCTCTTGTGGGATGGTCGCGCGGAGCTGATCGACCCGCGCCTGGATGTCGGCCTGCACCTCGCCAACGGTGCGGCCCTCCACATTTGCGCCGATCAGCACCTGGTTCAGCCGGTCGTAGCGTCGGATGGTCGCTGGGCTTGCGCCGGCCTCGATTTGCACCAGCGAGCTGAGCGGCACACTGCCATTGCGGGTTGGCACCGTGATGCCGCGCAGATCGTCGGTCGAGGCTCGATCGCCGGGTGCCAGCCGCACCACCACGTCGATATCCTGGCCGTCCTCACGAAACACGGTCGCGCGGTCGCCATTGATTAAGGCGCGCACCGATGTTGCAATGTCGTCGTTGGTGATTCCGAGGTTGCCAGTTTTGGTTGGGTCGGCATAAAAGCGCAGCTCGGGCTTGCCGGGCTTGTAGGTCGAATCGATATCGATCAGGCCGGGGATGCTGGCGGCCTGATCGCTGATGCCAAGCAGTACTGGCGTGATCTCCTCGATCGGGCGCGTGGTCTGCACGCTCAACTGAAGCGCGCGGCCAGTTACATCGGCACTGGAGCCCTGGAAGCTGGGCTGGCCGAACGCCACTTTGGGCAGAAAATTCAGCTGCGGGCGCAGCGCCGCCTGGCCTTCCAACGTGGGAGTTTTACCCGCCAGCTTGACAAAAAAGCTGGCCCGCTCGGGATTACCGGCAAAGCCGACCGTGGAAATCACTGCCGCGATCGAGTCGTCATTCAGCATGACTTGCTCGGCTTGTTTGGCCAGCCGGTCGGTTTCGGCCAGCGGCGTGCCGGGGGGCAGCTCGAACTGCACGGTGAAGGTGTGGTTATCCTGGGCAGGGAAGAACGAGAACTTCAGCTGGGTCGCCACTAGGCCGCTCAGTACAAACACCGCGACCGCCGCTGCCATCACCAGCCAGCGGCGGCGCAGCCCCCACCTGAGGACGCGCTCATAGAAGCGGCCCAGCACGCCGACCTCGTCCTCGGCCTCCAGCAGCGCATGGCTGTGTTCGGTGGATTGGGGACTGAGGGTTGAGGGCACGGGTTCGACCGTTTCCTCAAGCGAGGAGCTGTGCTGTGGTTCGCCCTTGAGCTTGCGGGTGGCGATTTGGGCCAGCGAGCCGTGCGGCAGCTTCTGCTTGAACAGATAGGCCGAGAGCATGGGTGCCAGCGTAAAGGCCTCGACCAGCGAAAGCGCCATGGCGGCGGCTACCGTAATGCCGAAGGACTTAAAGATCACGCCGGTGATGCCCTCGGTGAAGGTGACTGGCAGAAACACCGAAATGATCGTCAGCGTCATGGCCAGCACAGAAAGCGCAACCTCGGCGGTGCCGCGCGAGGAGGCCACTCTTGGCGTCTCGCCGCGCTCCATGTGCCGGAAGATATTCTCGCGCACCACGATCGCATCGTCGATCACCAGGCCGACCGACAGCGAAAGCGCCAGCAGCGTGATCAGGTTGAGCGACAGGCCGAACAGTTGGAGTGCGGCGAATGTGCCGATCAAGATCACTGGCAGGCCGGCCACAGTGACAATCGTGTTGCGCAGATCGCGAAAGAACAGCAGCACGATCAGCATGGCCGCCAGCGAGGCCAGCAGCAGTTCCTCGATCGCGCTATCGACCGAACTGCGCACCTCGTTGGCTTGATCGTTGGGAATGAAGTAGTTCAGGTCTGGTTGCGCCGCGAAGATCGTGTTGAGTTCGGTTTTGACCGCCTCGGCCACTGAGATTGTGTTGGTGCCAGACTGCTTGCGCACGGCCAGCGTGATCGCGTCCTTGCCATCCAGGCGGGCGTAGCTCGTCACGTCGGCCACGCCATCCTCAACCCGCGCGACATCGCCAATCCGAAAGGCGGTGCCCGTGATTTGGATGCGCTCGATGTCGGCAGGCTCCTGGATTTGGCTGGGCGCGCGCAGGCTGACATCGCGATCGCCCGCGCCGACCGTGCCAAGACCGTAGCTATTATTGGCGGCCCTTAATGCGCCGGTGATCTGCACCGGCAGCACCTGGTGCGATGTGAGCTTGTTCAGATCCATCAGCACATTCAGCTGGCGCACTTGGCCGCCGTTCACGGTGATCGAGCCGACGCCCGCAATCCGCTGTAGGCGCGGCACAATCTCGCTGTCGACCAGTTGGCGTAGTTCCAGCGGTGTGCTAGCGCCAGCCGAGGCAACCGAAACCGTTAGAATCGCCTGGTCGTTCGGGTCGAACTTCGAGAAGACCGGGGCGCGCACATCGCGCGGCAGGCGCGGCACGACGGCGTTGATCTTTTCGCGCACGTCCTGCTCGGCCTGATCGATCGGCGAGCCAGCCTCGAACTCGACAATGATCTGGGCGATGCCCTCGCTCGAGTTCGAGGTGATATGCTTGACGCCATTGATTGTGTTGATCGTCTCTTCGAGCGGCTCAGTCACTTGGTCGGCCACGCTCTGTGGCCCCGCGCCGGGGTACTGCACCGTCACGGCGACAATTGGAATGTTGAAATCCGGCAGCAAATTGACCGGCAGGCCAAGGTATGCCAGCCCACCAATCACGACCGTCAATACCATAATCATTGTGATGAACACGGGCTGCCTGATCGAGGTGTCGGCAATGATGTTGCCGTCTAGACGGTCGGGGGGCGCGCTTTTTGCCATTGTTTTCCTCGTATCTACGATCCACGAATAGCCGATTTGAAGTTATCTTAACTATAGTGTAAAATATTCTAACGCGCAAGTAGCAAATCTTGTCAATCGGCCATGTTGCGTGCCGCAGACAAAGCAACTCACGAGAGCATCAACCGCCTACGTCGCCAGGCATGGCGGCCAGAGTAATGAAAGGAGGGTAGTTCGATGACGAACGACACACGCGACCAGCAGCGCCAGCAGCTGCGCGACGATCTGCGGGAGCGCCGCCGCCAGCAGATGCGCGACGAGATTATCAGTGCCGCGCGCCTACTGCTTGAGGAAAAGGGCTACGCAGCCACCTTGATGGACGATATCGCGGTGCGAGCAGGCATCTCGAAGCCGACGCTGTATGGCTATTTCGCAACAAAAGATGCGCTGATCGTGGCGATTATCGTGCAGCATATCGGCCTGCTGTTGGAAATGGCCGAGCCGAGTAGCCAGGCGGGCACGCCGCTGCAACGCCTCGCGCGTATCCTCGACACGGTTGTACGGCTTCAGATGCACGACCGGCGTGAGCCGATTCGCCTGTGGATGCCTGAGTTCTACAAACTCAGCACCGAGCACGCCGAGATGATGGACGCCATGCAGCGGCTTGATAGTCGGTTCGTCGCATTGGTATTGGAAGGTGTCGCGCTTGGCGAGATCGACGGCAGCCTTGATCCGGCCACGGTGGTACGTGTCTTCTATGCGCTGATCACCGCAATTCGGTTTCTGCCGCACAGCAGCATCGGCGAGCCAGATACCGAGGGAGCGCCGCGCACGATCGCGCGCATCTTTGCGGCTGGGGTCGCGCCGCGCTAGAGGAATCAGAAAAGCCATGAACGATTGGCCAACCACACTTGATCAAGCGCAACAGGTGCAGCAGGCGCTGCGCAATCAGGTCGTCACGAGCGATGATTTTGGTACGATCCGCACGATTGCCGGAATCGACGCCGGGTACGAGGGCGACCAAGCCAAGGCCGCTGTGGTCGTGCTGGCCTATCCATCGCTGGAGCCGCTAGACTATGTGCTGACCTACCGACCCGCGCCGTTTCCGTACATCCCCGGCTTTCTGTCATTCCGCGAGGCCCCAGCTGTCCTGGCGGCATTAAGCGAGATCAGCATCAAGCCGGACATGCTCATGCTCGACGGCCAGGGCATTGCTCACCCACGCCGGTTTGGTATCGCCGCGCATGTAGGTGTTTTAACCGGCCTTCCCAGCATTGGCTGCGCGAAATCGCTGCTGTGCGGACGCCACGGCGAGCTGCCGGACGAGCGCGGCGCGTCGGTGCCACTCATCCATCGGGGCGAGCAGATCGGCGCGGTGCTGCGCAGCCGGGTTGGCGTCAAGCCACTGTTCATCTCTATTGGACACCGGATCGGCTTGGCCAGCGCGCTGGGGATCGTGATGGCCTGTGTGACCAAATACCGCTTGCCAGAAATCACGCGCGCCGCCGATGGACTGGCCTCGCACGGCCGCGTGCCCCAGGTGCAGCGGGCCGGAAGTTAACCAATATCTACCACCAAGGCACCAAGACACTAAGATTAATGGGAAAGCTATCTTTTTTGTTTTGTTTTTGGTGCAAAGCACCAAAAAACAGAACAAATATGTATTGATAACTCACCTTACGCAGAATAAGTAGCGCTGGTCTCATCGTAGCGGGCGAACCTCGTGTTCGCCCGCTTGGTGCTGCTAGCTATTGGTGAGCACGCCGAGCGGAAAGCGAAAGCCGCGCCGCACATCGGCGAGCACGCTTGGCGATAGATTGGGCGCATCGCCGCCACCGGCCAGGTGTTCGGCCTGGCTCAGGTGCAGCCAGTCTAGCTCGACGCCGTCGGGGGCGCGCACGCGATCGGGCGTGGTGTAGGCGGTGAAAACGAACTCTACTGTGGCGTTGGTGCCGCTGTAAATGCCCACCAGATTTGTCAGCGCAACCGCAACACCAGTCGCTTCGAGCACGGCACGCTGGGCGGCCTGCTGAACTGTTTCGTCGGCGCGGGCCAGTGTGCTTGGCAGGAACCAGCCAGCGCCTTCGTGGCGCAGCAGCAGGAGTGTGTCGCGATCGGGCAGGACAACGGTGGCGCGCAGGATGTGGGTCGCAGTGTTCATGGCGCGGCATGGTACCATGAAACCGGTGAGCCGATCATATGTTGTGGAAAGGACGAATTGTGACTGATCTGGCCAGCCCAACCAAACGAGTGGCGGCGGGCGCGTTGTTCTTCAACCCAAGTGGCGAATTGCTGATCGTCAAGCCGAGCTATCAGCCCGGCTGGTTGATTCCCGGTGGCGCGGTCGAGCTGCGCGAATCGCCGCTGGCTGGCTGCCGACGTGAAGTGTTGGAGGAGATTGGTTTGCGGCGTCCGCTCATCCGCCTGCTGTGCGTGGATTACCGCCCCGCGAGCGCCAGGCGCAGCGAAAGCCTCCATTTCCTATTCGCCGGCGGCGCACTTGACGAGGCCGAGGTCGCGGCGATCATGTTGCCGCTGGACGAGCTGACCGAACACCAGTTCCTGCCGTCGGCCCAAGCATTGGCGCTGCTGCGCAGTCGGCTGCGTCGGCGTGTGGAGCACGGCCTGCGGGCGCTGCGTGCTGGCGATACACGCTACCTGGAAAATGGTAAGCTCTGGACTACTTCATAGACCGCCAACTCATCACCACGAAGAACACGAAGGAGCATAACTTATGTGCTACCTTCGTGTTCTTCGTGGTCTTCCATTCTTCGTGGTTATTGAGTTAGAAACTAGACCCGCGATCGTGAGCAAACTCTTTACCACGAAGAACACGAAGGACACGAAGAACACGAAGATTAGAAGGCTAAAAGACCATGAAGAACACGAAGGAGCGTAACTTATGTGCTACCTTCGTGTTCTTCGTGGTCTTCCATTCTTCGTGGTTATTGAGTTAGAAACCAGTCCCGCTTATCCCTGCGGTGCTGGCACGGGAGCAGGCTGCATATTGGGGTCGCTGGGGGCTGGTGCTGGTGCTGGCTCTGGTGCCGGTGCTGGCTCTGGTGCTGGTGCCGGGGCTACCCGCTGCGGCCTAGGTGCCCAGGGGCCAATCTTCGGCTTGCCATTGGCAGCGAGATCTGCTGGGTGGAAGGCGTATTTATCGGCCCACGGCTTGAAAACGGTTTCGAACAGCTGCGGCCTGCCGGGCACACCGTCTTCGGTAATTGTGCGGTACACCTTGATCGTCATACCAGCGCGTTTGGTGTCGGTGCGCTTGTAGGTGCCGCGCGGCTGTTCGGCATCGGCATAGAACACCGGCTGCTCGATCGCTGGCTTACGGTCGCTTATCTGCTGGCTGAGTTCGACCTCGCGATTAGGCTTGGTGCCATAGAAGGCCACGGTCGCTACGGCGCTGGCCGGGTCGGAGCTCGATTCGATCAGCATCCAGTTGCCGGTATTATTGACGAACTTCAAGTCAGGCCCGCCGGTGAAGATTGTCGCGTCCAGGCCGGGGCCGTCGCCCAGTGGGCCGAGCGCATATTTGTCGTACCAGCTGATGTAGAACGAGTGGCCCCAGCGCTCGGTGATCGGCAGCCCAGCCCAGAACGCCGCCCGAAAGAATGTCGTCGAATCCTGGCAAATGCCGCCGCCGAACTCCTGGGTCACGCGGTTGTTCACGATCGCCGATCCTTCGACAAAGCCATTGGCTGCATCGATCGAGCCAACATTATCGTTAAAGGAAAACTCCTCGCCGGGGGCTAGCAGCAGGCCGTCGAAGACCCGCATGCCCACACCAATGTTATTGATGCGGTAGTCGGCTGAACCGGCGAAATCACTCTTGCCAACCGACACAAGCTCGCGGATGCCGAGCGTAGCCAAGTTACTCTCGGTAACGTCCGGCTGGACGACATTGACCGGCAGGCTGAGCGCACGGTTTGCGCCATCCCAGCCAAACAGGGCTGCCCGCGCGCCATCCTGATCGAGCCGCAGGCCGGTCTTGCCGGGCCTGGTGATCTGCAAATTCCCGCCGTTCCAGGCCAGGCGTGGGTTCACGCTGCCACGCCCGATCTCGTCGGTGATCTTGCGCATGCGCCGCTCGATCTGGAGCGGGTTCAAGCCAATCGCTACCCGGTCGCGTCCCTCGGCAGCGCTTACGCGCGCGAGGTCGAGCATCAAGCTGATTTCGTCAGCCGTCCAGGTGTACGTCTTGGCATCGGCGTTTATTGTCAGGTCGCCATTCAGCAGTGCGGCCAGCCGTGTCTGGGCATCGGCCACTGCGGCGTCGTCGAGCCGCGGCTGAAGTTCGCGGGTTCGCACGGTCAGCGTGTGCGGGGTGAGCGTCAGCAGGGCTTCGCTGGCCTCGCGTACTGTGGCGTCGAGTTCGACTTGGCGGCCAATCTGCATTGGCGTGGTCGTGATTCGCGTGCCGTCGAGTTCCAGCGTAGCATCGATTGGGGCAAGTTCCAGCTGCGCGCCAATGCCGCGCACCACCTGCTGGAGTGCCTGAGCATCGGCAGAAGCCTTGAGCGAGATGTCGAGCCCATCCTGCCAGATCGCCGCAATCGATTGCAGATCGCCAAGCAGGCCTTGGCCGCGCCCGGCGCTGTAGGCCGTCGCAGTCGCCGCCGCAAAATCGAAATGAAGGCCAAGGTCGTCGGCCTTGGGTTGCCAAACTTGATCGCCATAGCGCAAGGTCAGCGGCTGATCGAGAAAGGCAGCGTGGCGCTTACGTAGCGCCGCCTCTGCCTGCGCGGGCGTCAGCTCGCCGACAGGAATACCAGCGACCCGCACATTTGGATAGATTTTGCCACTGTAGTACTGATCTAGATAGTACAGCCCTGCCGGAACGACGACGAGCGGAGCGACAATCGCCAGCGTCAACAGATTGAGCAGCCAGCCGCCACGGTGTCGGCGGCCAACGGCCTGACCTCGTGCGGGTGTACCGGCTAGCCCTTCGTGGGCTGGCAGCGGGGCGGCAGCTGGCGTCATGCGCAGCTGTTGTGTGGCATAGGGATCTTCTGGCCCTGCGTAATGAGAGAAATTGTCGGCGGACACGCGAGCCTCCCCGTAGTAAGATGCCACAGCGGCACGAAACAGCGCTTTCATCTAACTATACGGCACGCACAAAAGCCTTGTCAATGAGTGTTAGCTGAGAAACGGTAACAGTTTTGCAAGGCTGCAATGGTTTACCAAGCATTCAAGGCCACGCCAGGGTAGACGGGTTTAGCGCTCGCGCCGGGTTCGCCGCCAGCGCGCGAAGCGGCGCGAACCCTCAGCGGGCCTGCGCAGGCTGGCGCGCATCCGCTGACCAATCCGTGGCGCAGGCCCGATCGGCAAGCGGCGGGCACCAAAACGTTGCAACGAGCTAAAGCTGGATAGCAACTGTTGGAAGCGGCGCTTTGGTGGGGCAAGTTCGAGCTGGTCGAGCAGCGTCTGCGCTATTTGCACCGCACCATCGCGAGCGACCGCATTACGCAGGCGGGCCGCGGTAGACTGGTACACGTCAGGTTTGATCAGCTCGGCGACCGCTGGCACGATCCGGTCAGCCGTGGGGCAAAATGCGCCGAGTTCATGGTTGAGTACGAAATCGATGTTGCCTTGCTCCTGTTCGCCAACCGCCTGCGTGACGATCACAGGGCGGCGCATGACCAACGCTTCCATAAGTGTGCCAGGGCCGGCCTTGGTGATAATAATATTGGCTGCAGCCATCAGTTGCTCCATGTTGGAAACAAAGCCATACAGATGCACCATGGCCCCAAGCTGCATCTGGGTCAGTTCGTCGCGCAGCGCGCTGTTTTTGCCGGTCACGACCAGCAACTGCATGTCGGGGTAGTGTTTAGTAAGTTCGAGCACCATATCGCGCAGGTTGCCCGACCCAACACCGCCAGCGGTCAGCAGAATGGTGAATGGCGCAGTCGGCAGGCCCAGGCGCGCGCGCATCTCGATCGGGGCAAGATCGAGTGTGGTGAATTTGGGGTGTACGGGAAATCCAGTTTTCAGCAGCTTGGCTGGTTCAACGCCGAAGTTCAGCATACGCTCGTAGGCTTCGTCGGTCGGCACCATGGTCAGCTCAAGGCTTGGGTCGGCCCAGGCTGCGTGCAGCGAGACCAAGTCGGTCACGACGGAAATCAAGCGAAAATTCAGCCGATACGCCCGGCGCGCATTGCCCAGCATCCGGTTGAGCAGCGGATGCACCGAAACCACCAACGTTGGCCGGGTTGCTTCCAGCACGCGCACGATGCTGCGATGCGCGCCAAGGTACACAACGTGGGTTAACACGTCCATGCGGCGCTTGCCATTGGTTGCTCTGAACATCTGGTCGTAGAGTGGCAGCCAGCGGGTTGAAAGCGAGTCATACAGGTTTGGTGCATCGCGGACAAGAGGAATATTCGTGTTGGCGAGAATATCGACGATATGGCGGCGTGTGGCTGCGCCGCTGATCTGCTGGAGTGCCGCGTCGATGGCTTGAGCACCAGAGCGATGGCCGCCGCCAGTATCGGAAATAGCGAACAAAATGCTTGGGGGAGCATCGGTTGGTGGTGTCGGTTCCATACGCATGACTTCTCCATTCGGCTGTGCCCGACGCACGATGGTACGTTGCATCCTACCACAATCTGACGACATTCTATACCGATATCGCCACGGTTTGAGCCAAACGGGAATGCTATAATCGTGGAAACTGTCAGGCATGTGTGAAGAGAGTGAGGATTTAACGATGGTAGCAGTGCTATCGGCGGAGCGAGCGCACCCCGCGCAGGCGTTGCTGCCGCTTAAGTTTTCGGTGCCGCCGGCGCGTGCTGGTACACTGCTGCGGCAGGATCTTCAGGATCTGCTTGCCGACGTGCGCATGGCCCCGCTCACGCTGGTGGTCGCTCCAGCTGGCTATGGAAAGACCACGCTACTTTCCCGCTGGACGCAGGACCTTGTGCGGACGGGCACACCAGTCTGCTGGCTTTCGCTTGATAATGGCGACCGTGATCCGGCCATGTTCCTCGCGTACCTGATCGGCGCGCTGCAAACAGCGTTCCCAACCATTGGCATCGATGCGTGGCGCGTGCTACAGAGCGCCGCACAGCTTGACCGCGACTGGCCGCTGGTGGCTGGCGCGCTGTGTAGTGATCTCCAACGCCACCTCCAGACGACCACCTTTCTTGTGCTCGACGACATTCATTCACTGCTCGATTCAGCGGTTATCGTCCATATCCTTGGTTACCTGTTGCGTGCAGCCCCACCAGCCTTGCATATTGTGCTCTCGTCACGCCGTGCGCCTGCGTTTGCGCCGCTCGGCCGCATGCGCGCCGAGGGGCGCGTTGTCGAGATCGGCCAGCAACATTTGCACCTGACCACCCGCGAGGTCGAGCATATCTTGGCAGCGCAGGGCGTAACGTTCAGCCAGGAGGCCATGGAGCAACTGCTGGAACGCACCGACGGCTGGGCGCTGAGTGTGCAGCTGGCGGCGCGCGCACTCGCCAACCAGCCGCCCGCGCGGCGTGAGGATTTCGTGCGGGCGCTGGGCGGCAGCCAGGAGCAGCTGCTGAATTATCTTTCATCCGAGGTGCTGGCTGATCTTCCTGTCGATATCATCGATTTTCTGCGCCTTGCAGCTATCCCAACTTGGTTTGATGCTGAACTGCTGGCCGAGGTGCTGCAAAGCGAAGATGTTACCTACCTGCTGCACCGCACGCGCGCGCTGGGCCTGCCGATCTTGCCCCTGGATGAGCAGGGCGTGCGGCTGCGCTTTCACCCGCTCTGGCGTGAGCTGCTGCTGCGCAGTACGGCTGGTGATCCCGATAATCTCGGCCTGCGGGTGCTCCAACGCCGCTTTGGCGAGGTGTTCGAGGCGCGGGGTGATCTGGAAGCAGCCATGGAGCATTATGCTGCGGCGCGTGATACCGCCGATCTGGTTCGCGCACTGCGCGAACGGGCTTGGCCGCTGCTACGCACTCCCCGCCGCGACATGGTGCGGCGCTGGTTGGAGCAAATCCCGGCCAGTGTCCGTGAGAACGAACCTGACCTGCTGCATATTTTTGGCATGAGCCTGGTAAGTGCCGATGCGAATGCAGCGCAGCAACGGCTTGGGCGCGCAGTGGAGCTGTATGGCAGGTCTGGTCAGTTCGAGCGCGAGATGCGCGCACTGAGCGATCTTTCGGCGCTGCTGTTCTGGCAGGGGCGCAGTGGCGATTTCGAGTGGATCGTGCGACGGGTGGCCTACCTGGCCCGCCAGTTGGGCGATGATTGGTCGATTGGCGCAACGCGGGTCTGCGTGACCGCCCTGCTGTTTACCCGTGGCCGTGAAAGTGCAGCCCTGCGCGTGGCCCGGCAGGCCGCAAGCTACCCGCTTAATTCAGTCTGGCGTTGGATATTGAGTATGCTTGTCGCTGCAATCAGTGTGCGGATTGGCTACCCGCCCGATGCGCTTGCAGCCGTCGACGAAGCCTTGAGTCACCCGGAAATCGATCTTGATGATCGGTTTCGGCAAAATTTGCGGCGGCATCAGGCGCTGGCACTGTTTGAACAAGGTAACATGGTCGATTCATTGCCGATGGCGCTCGACGCACATCGGCACCTTGGCGAGTACGGCCAGAATGGTATGACGGCGCTGAGTGCCGCGCAGCTCGCGCTGATGATGGTGCTCCAAGGGCGCCTGGACGAGGCCAATACCTATATTATTCAAGCCCGTAGCACGTTTGGCAGTATTGGCGACACGCGCGCACTGGCAAACCTCCAGGTGCTAGAAATTCATAGCGAACTGCTGCGTGGCCAACTACAGAATGAAGTTGTGCTTGGAAGCACGCTGCGGCGCTTGCAGGACACCAGCGGGCGTATGCCCGACCTACGCATGTGGCTTCTGCTGGCGGTTACATTTGGCGAGAGTGGCCACACACAACGGGCGCTCAACCTGGCTCGTGAGGTGGCGGCGCACATGGAGCGCCGCGGCTACCGGCTGTTTTTGGCGGTCACGCACCTGTATATTGCGCACCTCGCCGGTCGCAGCGCCGAGACTGCGCTTCAGCACGAAGCATTAGTCGCTGGCTGGGCCTTGGTCGCAGCGGATGATCACCGCTACCTGCCGATGCTGCCGAGCGCCGCTGTTCGTGATGTGCTGCGGGCAGGTTTGTTGGCCGGCATTGATCGCCAGCCGATTGGCCAGGTGCTACGCCGCCAGATTCCAGAAAGTGCCGCTGGTCTGCTTCAGGACTTGCTCCAGCAGCCGCAGCCCGCGATACGGGCCAACGCCGCGCGCATGCTTGGCGAACTTGGTGCAACCGGGGCCTATGCGGCGCTACGCGGCCTGTTGAAAGATCGTGATACTTCGGTACGCCAGGCCGCCGAGGATGCGCTCAACCTGATGGTATACCGCCCTTCGTACACATTACGTATTCGCACGCTGGGCGCATTCACGATCTGGCGTGGCGATCAGGAGGTGAAAGACCGCGATTGGCGCAGCAGCAAGGCGCGGCAGCTCTTTCAGATTTTGCTGACCGAGCGTGGCAAAACACTGCCACGCGATTATCTGCTTGAGGTGCTGTGGCCGGAGATGGCGGAGGAGGCGGCGTTCAATAATCTGCGGGTGACGCTGAACCGCATGAGCAAGGCGATCGAGCCGGATCGGCCAGAGGGTGCTCCGTCCTCATATGTTGTGCAACAGGCTGAAACGTATAGTTTCAATGTTGCGAGCGATTACGCGGTCGATGCGAGCGCGTTTCTAACCGCGGTCGAGCAGGGGCGCGAGGCGCTGAACCAGGGCCAGCGCCAGCCTGCGGTTGAAGCCTTCCGCCGTGCGATTGGGCTGTATGGTGGAGTGTACCTGCCCGACAGCATGTACGAGGACTGGGCGGTGATCGAGCGCGAACGGCTGATGCTGTTGTTCCATGAGACTGCGGTGGCATTGGGCATGTTGCTGCTGGACGAGGGACTGGCTCACGAGGCGATCGGGCTTGCGTGGCGGGTGCTGGAGTATGATCAAGCGCAGGAGGAGTCCTACCGACTGCTGATGCGCGCGCACGCCAGCCTTGGCGAGCGCAGCACCGCGCTGCGCTTGTATCATCGTTGTGTCGCTGTGCTTGAGCAGGAGCTGGGCATGAGCCCGCTGCCAGAAACTATTGCGTTGTTCCATGCGATCCGCGATGCAGCGGTGCCAGCTGTGGGTTGAAGTCGATCTGCGCTTTGACCGCCCGCGTCAGCTCTTCCAGCGTGTCGAACTGCTGATCGATGCCACTGCCGATGTGCTGAACTCGCCCACGCCATACTGGGGTTTCACCAGGCAGGCTTTCGTCGATGGTGATGCGAAGCAGAAAGGATTCATTACGCCGTTGGCTCATAAACGCCGTGCTCCTTAAGCAGTAGCCGAATGCTTCTGATCATACGCACGGCGCGTACCAGTGTGTTACAGGGCGAAGGTCTTGACGAGCGGTACACCTCGTCACTTCAGCTGAACCACCACCGCAGTATCATCTGTTGCTTGATACACCCAAAACAGCTCGGCGGCGGCCTGCGGCACCTCATACACAAACGTGACATCCACCGTAGCTCCCGCCGCGACGGATTGAAACAATTCGCTAGACGAAGCCTGGACACTGGACTGGCCGAACAAGCTTACTTCATAGGTGCCACCGCGTTCATCCTGTACGCGGCTACTGTAGGCACTGAGAATGGCTGGTGTGTCGCCGGTGTTCTGCATCTGTAGGTTGACCTGGTAGTAGATCATGTCCTGCTCGGGCGGCAGATCTGTCGCGGCTTCCACTGGGCTAGCACTCGTCACGGTGAATTCAAGGCCATCGATCGCCGCGCGCTCGCCGAGCGCCTGTGCCTGGCCTGTGTCTGCTGGCAGCGCCGTGCTTTCGGCCACTGCTGCCGGCGCGGAATCAAGCTCGGTGTTGATCTCGCTGAAGACCTCATCTACCTGTGTGCCAAGCGTTGTGAATATGCCAACGGCAACAATAGATCCGACGACGCATAAGATAACGAGGCCGGCAAGTGCCGCAATCAGGGCGATCGCCCAGCCAGGAATACCGGCTTTCTTTTCCGGCGGTGGGGTGAACTGGCCGGGCGCTGGCTGATACTCGGGCGGAAGATTGCTCACAGCTGCTCTTTCTGCTTCAAACGGGCTACGGCAACCACGACATTCATCAAATAGCTGATCTGGGCCTGATCACCTGCCTGAGGCTGTTCATAGACTGATTCCGCGCCAACACGGGTTGTTCGTATGGCGGCTGGTGCCTCGGTGTGCGCATACGCAAGATCGTAAAAGCGCGTGCCGTGGATATCGATAAGCTGCACCTGGTGAATTGTCGCTTGCTTGCTGCCAGACATGATCATTGGCGTTCTCCTTCTATGTTGATGTGTGCCGATTCGCCGCCGCGCAGCATCTGCAGCTGGCGAGCGGGCAACGGCCGCTTGATACCGCTGGTGGCCGAACCGGATTGTGCCGATCTATTGGGCAGATGCTTCGCTGCTACAGCTATATCGGTGCCGATCTATTGGGCAGATGCTTCGCTGCTACAGCCGATCAACCCGGCCAGGTTTGGGTGCCGCCGCGCTCGATCTGGTAGCCAGCCTCGCCGAGGTGGCGCAGCACGGTTTGGCCGTGTGCTTCGTCGCGCACTTCCAGAATCATCTCGATGCCCACGCGATCAACTGGTCCCAGCCAGACGGCCCGCCGGTGCATGATGTCGACTACGTTTGCGCCTGATTCTGCCACATGGCTGATTAGCGGGGCCAGATTGCCAGGCCGATCGTCGACAGTTGTGCGCAGCAAGATGTAGCGGCCCTGCTTGACCAAAGCTTGCTCGATCACGCGCGCTAGCAGGTTGCCGTCGATGTTGCCGCCGCACAGGATTGGGCAGACGACCTCGTTCGTCCGTAGTGCGATTTTCCCGGCCATGAGCGCGGCCAATCCCGCTGCGCCCGCGCCCTCGACCACCAGGCGCACGCTTTGGGCGCAGTAAGCGATCGCGCGGCAGATCTCGTCGTCGTCGACCGTGACGATCTCGTCGACCAGCTGGTTGATGATCGGCAGGGTCTTATCGCCGGGGCGCTTGACGGCAATGCCGTCG